>CAZPUO010000047.1:0-13912 GCA_964589745.1 uncultured Methanotrichaceae archaeon | reverse complement strand
GTATTTATTTGATAATAAATTAAAATTTTAATCAAGGCACACCCGACTTTCCGCAAGTGATTATTGGTTTAGCGCCACTATGAAAGCATCTTTTAAATTAATCCCCTCAAACGGGGAACATCTTTTTAAGCAATCCAGACGTGTCCCCTCGATTGTGATAGGAAGTGAGGCCTTCCCAAGGCAACGGTCAAACCGCCGAGAAAAGCGATGTCAAAGATGAACGGAATCAGGAATCTTTTGATGCCCTTCTCGATTATCTGAAGAAGAACCGCGGCTCGGACTTTACAGGCTACAAGCGCCAGAGCCTGATGCGCCGGATTACCAGGCGCATGCAGATGGTAGATATTACGGACTACAGAGATTTTCAGGATTACCTGGAAGTTCATCCTGAGGAATTCACCAATCTCTTCAACACCATACTGATCAATGTCACCTCCTTTTTTAGGGATAAAGATGCCTGGGATTTTCTGGCCGAAGAGATCATACCTGAGATGCTGGCCTCCAAGAAGGATAGCGAAGTCATCAGAATTTGGTCTGCGGGCTGCGCCTCGGGAGAAGAGGCCTACACCATCGCCATGCTTATGATAGAGGCCCTTGGAGAGGAGAGCTTCAAGAACCGGGTCAAGATCTTCGCCACAGACATAGACGAAGCCGCCCTCACCCAGGCGCGCATGGCGACGTATTTGGCCAAAGAGGTGGAGCCCGTGCCTTCGGAGCTGCGCGGTAAGTATTTCACCATCGCTGGAGGCTCGTACATCTTCAAGGCGGATCTTCGCAGTTCGATAGTTTTCGGACGGCACGACCTGATTCAGGATGCGCCCATATCCCACCTTGACCTTCTTGTGTGCAGAAACACCCTGATGTACTTCAAATCCGAAACCCAATCCAAGATCCTGTCCAGGTTCCATTTCGCTTTAAACGATTCGGGAATCATTTTCCTCGGGCGCGCGGAACTCCTTCTCACCCATGCCCACCTCTTTTCTCCCGAAACTCTCAAGCATCGCATCTTCACGAAGCAGATCAATGCTAGTATAATTGAACAACATCCGACCAGCTAGCTCACCCCAGCTGCCCCTTTCATCCATAAGTTGCTCCTCGATTGTTGGGGTAAACGCCAAAAGGGTTATCATCCTTTTTGGCCCAATAGGCAACCGATGGAACGCAAGCTTTTGATGAAAGGCAAGGTCAAAGAGGCCTACGATTTGGGCGATCGTTTGGAGTTCAGGTTTACTGATAGCATCTCCGTCTTTGACAAGGTCATTCCCAGCCTCATTCCTTTCAAAGGTGAGACCCTATGCAGGGAAGGTGTCTACTGGTTTAGGCGTGCCAGCGAGATGGGCATCAAGACTCATTTCCTGGAGTTTCTTCCGCCCAGCAGCATGATCTGCAAAAAGGTGGATATCCTTCAGCCGTATAAGATCACCAGGGAATCCAGGGCTTACCTCATACCTTTGGAGTTCATCTGTCGGTGGTATGTGGCGGGGTCGCTCTATGACCGTGTGAAAGAGGGCAAGATCCCTGCTGATGCTCTGGGCTTTGCCTCCGGCCATAAGATCGCTTACGGCGAGCTGTTGCCAGAGCCGTTCATGGAAGTCTCCACCAAGCTCGAGAAGACCGACCGTCTGCTGGAAAAACCAGAAGCCTTGCAGATCTCCGGCCTCACGGATCAGGAATACGATGAAGCCAGGGAGGTGGTGCTCAAGATCGACGAGGATATTGGAAGGAGCGTTACCTCACGCGGCCTCATCCACGTGGACGGCAAGAAAGAGCTGGCCTTCGATGATGACCGGCAGATCATGATGGTGGATGTGTATGGAACGGCAGACGAGGACCGCTTCTGGGATAAGGCCCGCTACGAGTTAGGGGAGTTTGTGGACCTCAGCAAGGAGTATGTGCGCCAGTATTATCGCCAGACAGGCTACAAAGATCAGCTCTTCCACGCCAGAGCCGCAGGCCAAGAGGAGCCGGCCATACCTGCTCTGCCTTCAGAGGTAGTGGAAGAAACCGGCAAGATCTATATCAAGCTCTTCGAGATGATCACAGGAGAGAAGTTCCAGCCCGCAAAGAGGGTTTAAAAATCTTATCCGAAATGTTCGGCCTCAAGGCCAAATCGGAAAGGATTTAAGCCAAAATCCCTTCATCCAAGGAGGGAGTGGACAATGCCAGTTCATTGTCCCAAAAATTATATGGAGATGATGAAATGAAGAGATTACTACTGGTTCTTGTGCTCATAGTGGTGGCCATATCCGGCTGCACTGAGAAAGCCCCAAGCGGAACCAATCAGAGCGCGGGCGATCTGAAGACTTTGGCGGTCAAATCTGCGGAGAACTTGAGCTCCTACAGCTTGCAAAGCTCGGTGAACCAGATTCTGAAGCTTAATGCCGCGGGGGCCAACGCCACCTCTGAAAAAGTAACTACCATAACAGAGAGCGCAGAGACCGTCGCATCCGTAAACCTGTCTAGCTTCCAAGCTATGGCCAGTGGTTCAACGAAGAGCGTTGTAGAGCAGCCTGGCCAGCCAGCAAACTCCAGCTCCACGCAAGCTGATGTTTACCAGATAGGAAACTCGACTTATGTGAAGGACGAGAGCGGCAATTGGACTCACCTCAAGGATCCGAGGTCCGCCGAAGAGATCTGGGGCGAGGGCAATAACAATCAGGTGGAAGCTCTGGCCGATACGATCAATCAGTCGCAGGTTGAGAACGTCGGCTCGGAGACTGTCGATGGAGTAGACACCTACAAGTTGAAGATACTGACGGGAAAAGGAGATTACGAAAACCTCTACAACACCGCCTTTAGCATAGCTGCCAAATTGACCCAGTATCCCATGCTTATGCCTTCCGTCAACAGCACGGAGCTGAATGAGACTGCAAAGATGGAGAAGTTGATCTGGATTTCCAAGGATACCTACCTGCCCAAGAAGTACCAGAGCAGCCTGAGCTTCGATATGACGCCAGAGATCGTAGGGGGCATTGATCCCAACACCGGCAAGATGAGGATGTTCAATCAATCAGTGCGCTTGGGGGTTGTATCCGTCAGCATCGAGACGACTGATCTTTATTCCAACTTCAACAAGCCCGTGTATATAACTCCGCCCGTGGAGGCTTTGGAGGCAGCGCCCATAAGCCCAACCCCAATCCAGGCTACATCGCCTGTCTGAAGTTCGCAAAGCCATGCATGAACCATTGGAACGGCTTTTCCTCCGGGAGAAGCCGGTTTTGGCCATTTTGGCAGTGGGGGAACTGGAGCCAGCTTACGCCGCCCTGGTAGCAAAGCGCATAGACTCCACTTTTCCCCATACCATCAGCATCCTCTCTCAGCTGGAGGCGCAGGGGTTGATCAACTCCAGGCATGAGGGCAGGATCAGATACTTGGAGCTGACCGATAGCGGTAAGAAGGTCGCGAAGGTTCTGAGAGAGCTGTCTAGTCTACTGCAAAGGCCGGATGTCCAGTGGAGGCGACTGGAGAGGATCAAGCAGATGTTCGCTTCTGTAAAAAGCTCGGAAGCAGCAGCTCTGCAGCTAGGGCCTCTGCGCAGAGACCTGGCGAAACTCAAGAGCAAGGGAGATGAAGAGCTGCGCAGGGCGGCAGAGCAACTCGATGTGATGATAGCAGTGGCCACAGGCAGATCCCCTGACCATTAATTTTTTTGAAATCGAATGAAATGGCCCTCCGGCCCTTGGCTCTCGACCCCAAAAGATTGATAATGATTTTCTCTGCGAGCTTTTCTATCATTTGACCGGAACTATCTGAAGAGCTTAACGATCCACCACTCACTAAATCTCATGTTGCGATCGTTGGTCCAAAAATGTCCTTTTATCTCCATGCGGATCCTGGCTTTCCAGGGTATGATATTCAAAATCATTTCGGGCTTCGTCGCAAAGTACTCCTCAGGTTTTGTCTTGTATCTCTTAAGCTCTTCTATTACCTGGCTAGTGGCCCATTCTATATCGCGCTTGGCCCTCTCCCAATCCTCCTCTGAAAAATGGACCACGACATCCAAAGGACTCTCCACACTTTCTGTTGTGCTGTACATGTCTTAGGAATCCTCCCTGGAGTTGGGTGATGAGAACTCCATACCTGTCATAGACTCTTTCGTCCGGAAGGGAGCGGCAAAAGCCCACAGACATTGCAGATGCTCCCCTCGGCTGCTGATAATCGAGGTATTAATAATATAAATAAAGGTTTCAGGGCCGTTCTGGTTTTTTTTGGCCGCTTTATGAAACGTGGATATTGTTGTATCTCTGTTCTTGTTAGCTGGCCGCGATCGGCGCCAAAAGTAGGAATATTTTATTTTCCCTTCTACGAGCTGGGAGTGCATCCTAGCAAAGAAACCTTGCCATCTATCAATCTTTTTAATGAAAGTATAACGCAATTTTTTAAATTCTCTCCTAAATATTAAGAAATCTGGAAGTCATAAGACTTTGAATCAGAATAAATACATAGAAGTAAAATTACGAAAGTTTTATCAGTATATACGATAATATTGTTTATAGAGATCTGATAGTTGGGCCGATATTCTGGATGGGGAATAAAGATGGCACGTCGGAATAAGTTGGAGATATTTGGGAGCATTCTCAAGATCTGCAAGGCAAATGGATCGAGCAAGACCAGGATCGTTTACCAGGGAAACCTCAATTTCAAAAACGCGGGATCCTATCTGGAGTGGCTGACCAAGCATGGATATCTGGTGAAGGAGAACAGAATATACAAAACAACACCAACAGGGCTGGAGTTGCTGGAAAATCTTAATGATGTAATATCTGCAATTAACGATGCTTGATGATGGCTGCAGAGATGCGGGGCATTGCCCTTTCTAAAATCGCCCTCTCTAAAAAGAAATTTTGATGATTGCAGATTAGGGCTCTTGGTTTTGGCTGCAAAAGCATTTCCCTGCTATCGGCACCGGTGGCAGCTCATGATAGGTTCCTAGTGAGGACAAGAGTCTGGTGAATCCAATAGCTTGCAGTTATCGATATCCTGTCCTGCAAAAGCAGCCTGTGAAGGGCACCGCCGCTGAAATTAATGTCTGGACACCATCTTAGGAAAAAAGGCTCTTAATTATAAACCCCACTGGAGCTGGTCTGAAGGCCAGCTCCATATCAAAGCTGAAAAATCGCCGCCTAGTAGGGAAGTTGCCGGAATAACACCGGCTGACCGGTGGTTTGAGCTACGAACCAGGGGTCTTCTACCAGGTATGGATTGTTGATTTGGGATGCATTAAGACTTCTTATCGCTTCTCCAGGTGTTGTTGCATTCATAATTATGGGGGTCGTGCTGGACGGGAAGGCTGGATAAATCAGCTCGGCAGGGCCTAGTTCCGTCAATCTGCCATTCGAAAGTATCTGCCCTTTGGGAATAGTGCCCCAATCCCAGAGGCTATTCGCCTGAGGAATTACGTTCCGGTTTCCATAATTTGTAAGCCAAGCCTCCCCGAAAGTTCCCCCAACCGAAGTTGGCTGGGAAACGGCTGGGATTACCATTACCAAGAGCGCCATTGCAAACGCGACCAGTAGTTTTCTCATGCGCAAACTCTCCTGGACAATAATAGTGATTTCAACAAATAAAGATTTATCTAAAGAAGCATCTCGCAATTTCCAGATGGATGGAGCGGCGACAAGGAAATCTAAATCAGCAGCATTTTGCAAGGACTGATAATTACGCTCCCGTTGGGAATTCTGCCCAATTCTACTAGGTAAAAGTTTGTAGGGTCGCGGTAATATGCTTCATTATGGCAACCAAAACTCTGCCCGACCAATCCAGGTACCCTGCGCTATCACCCCTCACTTGAGCACAAAGAAAGATGGAAAAGCCAGAACCTCGTTTTCCAAGTTTATCATTGCCACAGTTGATAGCGTGATCGACGGAAAATGAGGATTTCAGGCCCTGCCACGAGACTCACAGGAGACTTAAAGCTAAATAAGATCTGGGAAAAGGCGCAATGAGAGGTGTGACGATTTGAAAATCAATTACTTTTGCGTCTGGCTACTTGCGCTCTTCTTGAGCGCCGGAGCGGCAGAGGCACAGGGTTTTCCTGCAGCATTCCATGGACATGACAGGCGAGGCCCTCGAGGAAGAGCTCTTGGACAGCGTGCTGGGTGCAAGAGCCAGCGCGAGTTTCCCCTGGTTTGGGCCGGAGTTCAGCAACACTAGCCGGCTTTGTGAAGACTCATTTTATTATTTGAATATCGCTGGCTTATAGAGAGGTAAGCTGCAGCGGATTGACTCCCAAGGACCAAACGACCTAAAGGTCCACTTATCCAGCGGTCCACTAAATTTGTTTGGGTTTTATTTGATTTCGTGGAATCTTGCTTTGCAGAAGGTGGCGCCAGTGTTAGGCTTATTCTGTTTGGCGATCTCGACCCAGCCGGAAAAGGCTAAATCTCATTAGATTAGTTAATAAAGTGGAGCGATCATTTTGAACAAAGAAGAGTTTATGAAGCAGATCGAAGGCTGCAGGCTTCCGGAGAGCTTTGACCAGCATCTTTTGGACCATGCGGCGGAGATGTTCGGAAAATGGGGAAAAACGACACACATGGATGAGCGAGAACATCTCTTCGAGACCTCCGGGCTGGCCTCCAAGCCCAATGACAGCAATGCTTTGAGAATGGAGAAAGCGGCCCTGCGCTGTGTGTGCTCAAGAATGATGGATGCAAAGCTGAACAGGAAGGATGCAGCTGATATCATCAGGAACTTCAACACGATCAAAACTCCAGGCTTCAAGTGGGTCGAAGATTAGTTCTTTGCCGTAAACGGTTCAATCTTTTTTGGAAGTATTTGAAATGCAAATGCTCATTAGCACATAATTTGCCCGGACATATATTCTATCCATAATTTATAATTATTTTTCGGACGACCGCCAGAAAACACCCGATCTGCTGATTGTGCTCGCAACCCAATAGCGAAATTCCCATCCTGGCGTGTAACATCCTTCAGACGGATTTCTCCGGAAAGGCCGAGTATTTAATCAGAACGGCCTCAAGATCCTTCTTTTGCACCGGCTTGCTGAGGTAGTCATCCATGCCAGCTTCGAGACACATCCGCTGATCGCCTGGCATGGCATAGGCGGTGATAGCCACAACCTTGGGACTGTTCCTGGGCCAGAGCTTGCGTATCACCTTGGTGGCAGTGATGCCATCCATTTCAGGCATCCTGACATCCATGAGGATCAGGTCGTAAGGCCGCAGTTCAAGGGCTTGAAGAACCTCTTTTCCATCTGCTACGGCGTCGGGCCGATAGCCCATCCGCTTCAGCATCTCCACGAGCACCCTCTGGTTCGAGGGATTGTCTTCTGCCACAAGGATGCTCAGAGGCTTTCGCTCTGCAAAGCTTTCGAAAGCGCTGTCTTTATCCGCCTCTTCAACATCCGAGGACGGGCATGGGATAGCTTTTGCCCGGATCGTGAAATAAAAGGTAGATCCCTGCCCTGGAACGCTCTCTGCCCAGATCTCCCCTCTCATAAGCTCCACAAGCTTCTTGCTTATAGCCAGGCCCAGGCCAACGCCATCACGCTTACGGCTAATGACGCGCTCCAGCTGGCCAAAAGGCTGAAAGAGCCTGTTCATTTTGTCCTGGGGTATGCCGATGCCTGTGTCCCTGACCACAAAAAGTATCTCACGGTCATTGCCTTCGACGACCTTAGAGGAGACAGATATTGAGACATCACCAGCATCCGTGAACTTGATGGCATTGCTGAGCAGGTTGACCAGGATCTGCCTCAGCCTGCCAGGATCTCCAATGATGGTATCCGGAGTGCCATAGTTGATGGTGTAGGTCAAATTCAGGCCTTTCTGGTCGGCTTGAACTGTAACCATGTCCAGGGACTCCTCTATGCATTGCTTGAGGCGAAGAGGCTGATACTCCAACGAGACCTTCTCCTTATCGGCCTTGGAGAATTCCAGAATATCATTGATAAGCGAAAGGAGAGCTTCACCTCCGTTCCTGATTCCCTCTACGCAATCCTTTTGCTCTGGCGTCAGGTTGTCATCCAGGAGAAGGCTGGTGAAGCCGACAACGGCGTTCATGGGCGTCCTAAGCTCGTGGCTCATATTGGCCAGAAATGCCATCTTAGCCTCTGCTGCAGCCTCTGCGGCTTCTTTAGCCTCGATAAGATCCGCCTCGAGCTTGCGGTGTTCCTCCAGTTCTGACTGCAGCTCCTCGTTTGCTACCTCAAGCTCTTCCTTGGAGTGAGAGAGCTCTATGGTCCTCTCCTGGACCATCTGCTCCAGCTCCGTCTCCATTTGCTTTCGCTCTGTGATGTCCTGGCCCTGAGCAATAGTGGCAACGACCATTTTTCTATCTTTATCATAGATGTTAGCAGAGTTCCACAGAACTGTACGTACAGACCCCTTGGTTGTCAGGATCGGGATCTCCACAACTTCCCAGTGCTCTCCCGATAAGGCTTTCTTGATATATTCAAGCGATCTGTCCCTGCTTTCTTCCGGGAATAGGATTTCGAGGGACTTGCCAAGAACTTCTTCAGCGACAAGTCCTGTCAGCCTCTCGAAGGCACGGTTGAACCTGGTAATTCTGAAAGAAGGATCCCAGACAATAATTGGTGCATTGGCATAGTCGATAAGATTCTCCAGGTAATCCTTGGTCTCTCTGAGCTTATTCTCGATCCTCTTGCGCTCCGTGATATCCTGAACTGTCCCGAACCCACCGAGCAGCAAGCCGTGGCTGTCGAACTCCAGCTCGGCCGTCTCGCGTACCCATTTCACGTTGTCTTCCGCGATAATTCGGTGCTCGATGTCATAAGGCTCGCCATTAAGAGCCGCCGTCCACTCTCGGTCAACGTACTTTTGATCATCGGGGTGAACTGTGGCGAGAAACGCCTCGTATGTCATCGGCGTTCCCTGGGGAATTCCAAAGATCCTGTAGGTTTCATTGGACCAGAGAAGTTCATTGAGCCTAATATTCAATCGCCAGCTTCCAGTATGAGACACCGCTTGAGCACGGGCGAGATCCTTCTGGCTCTCTCGAAGCGCCTCCTCAGACCGCTTACTCTTTGTGATGTCGCGGTTGCTGCCTCGCCTGCCAAGATACTGCCCATTCGAGCTGAATACCGGCTGGCAAACATGGGAAATCCAGCGCTCCTCTCCGCTACGGGTAACTATCCGAAAATCAGCCGGAAGGATTTCTTCATCGCCCTTATGGAAATGCCTGGGAAAGAGTTCACGGTCATCGGGGTGTACGATCTTTCCAATAAGTTCTGGATCTCTCAAAAACTCGTCGGCCGAATACCCGGTGATGCGCTCGCACGACGGCGAAACATAAATATAGTTTCCATCTGGGTCAAGCCAGGTCTCCCAATCGTAGGTGAAATCAATCGCAGTGCGGAATCGCTCCTCGGCTTCGATCAGTTTTTCATTTTGCAGGCATAGCTCTTCATCAGCGGCGGAAAGCTCTTCCAGGCTGATCTCAAGGTCTTCAAGAATTTTTGACAAGGCCTCTGCAATTTTATCCGGCGCATCAGGGCCCTGTTTTCGCAGCTCTTCGATATGCTGTGTGATTTCCGTGATCCTGGATTGCAATACCTCATCCTTTACCATATATCCCACCCAGTGTGGTCAGCTGTGTTCGTTGGCGCGCTAAGGTGCCATCCAGCCTACCATTGAGGAGAACTAATCTACTCATCTTCATCCGCCCCAAAACCCGGATTTTTAAGATCGCCAATCAGACCTCGATCAGCCTGTAGTCCTTGCTTCCCAGGCCAATTCTGGCACCGTAATCAACCTGAAGGTTGCCGAGAGTGTTCTCCCAAACTCCTTGAAATTTGTCCTTTCCTGGCTCGTGGTTCTTTTGCAATTGGGAGTTCACAAGTCCAAGCTGTCGGTTCACCAGATCGTAGGAGGCCTGATCGATGGCCACCGGGTCCCGAGAGGCCAAGATACCGATATCAGGCACCACGGGAGCATCGCTCCAGGGAACACAGTCGCAGTCGGGCGTGATGTTCAGCAGAAAGTTGAAGAATCCCACCCGATCCTCCTTTCCCTTTATTGCTCCCAGTGCATACTCCGTCACCCTTTCCATGAAGGGCGGAACCTCTACTAACCAGTTGAAATCCATGGCATGAGTCTGACAGACACGCAGGCATTTGCCGCAACCCGTGCAGACCTGGTAGTCGACGGATGATATCTTCTTCTCGACGGTAATGGCTCCCTGAGGGCAATTCTCAGCGCAGGTCCGGCAGCCGCTGCAAAGCTCCGCATTGAAGATGGGCTTTGCCGAATGCTGCGCCGACTTTCCAGCAGCCGGAGCACAGCCCATTCCCAGATTTTTTATGGCACCGCCGAAGCCCGCAGGAAGATGGGCCTTGAAATGCGTGAGCACGATCATGCTATTCGCCTGGGCGACCTCTCCCGCGATCTTGACCTTCTTGAAATGCTTTTGATCGATGGTCACTTCCCGGTAATAATCGCTCTGCAGACCGTCGGCGATGATGATCGGTGCACCTGTGACCGTGTAGCCAAAACCGTGCTTCATGGCTGTCTGCAGGTGTTCGACGGAGTTGGCCCGGCTGCCGCCATAAAGCGTGTTGGTATCTGTCAGAAAGGGCCTGGCCCCTAAACCCTTGATCTTATCCGCGATGGGCCTTACCAGTATAGGATTAACGTAGGAATCGTTCCCCATTTCGCCAAAGTGGATCTTGATCGCTGTCAAGTCGCCCTGCTTTATCACATCAGGAAAACCCGCGCACTCAAACAGCCTCTGGATTCTGTTCAGCTTGTTCTCTTTCGGACTTCTCGCCCGTACACCCGCAAGATAAACATCACTTTGCATCTGACTGGCCCCTTGGAATCTGATGACTATTTGTTTCCAAAGATTAAAGAATATGGCCTCATTTCAAGAAAGAGTATTATCTTCACGACATTGAATTTATGAAAATGAATATTATTATTCCTGGATAAAGGTTTTATTCTTTTAAAATCTAAAAATCCATGGAAGGATAAGATCCGAGCTTAGAGAACTCGGCAACATCAGGGAGGATGATCGCCGGTGACCGTCAAGAATCTCCAAGCCTGGGAGGTAAAAGAATCCGATTACCCTTCAGAGAGAACGACCGAGGAGAGGCTCAAGTTCCTTTTGCGCTATGCCATCCTCGCCCCATCCGGGCCTAACAGCCAGCCCTGGAAGTTCGCCATAAACACGAGCACCATTTCTCTCTATGCCGATTTGAAGAGATGCCTGCCCTTCGTCGACCCGAGCAACCGTACCCTCTTCATGAGCGTGGGCTGCGCTCTCACCAACCTTGTTACAGCTGGGGAACATTTCGGTTTTCGTCCTGGCGTGAAATTCTTCCCTCAGGGCGAGGAGAGCGATCTGGTGGCTGAGGTAAAGTATGAGCGCGGCCAGGTGAAGGAGGATCTCTTTTCCCAGATAACCAGGCGCCACACGGTAAAGGACAGATACGAGCATAGGAATATTGACACTTTTGTTCTGGATGACCTCAAGACTTACATCGATCAGCCCATCGTTCATCTTCGCTACCTGACCGCCAGCGAATCGAAGTCCAGGATGACGGATCTTGTGGCACGAGCCCATCATATTCAGCTGGCAAAAAAAGAGTTTCGGCAAAACCTTGGAGAATGGCTCCGCAACAACTGGACCACAGAGCCGGACGGAATGCCTCTTTACACCTTCGGGGTTCCGGACGCCATAGCCCTGGGATTTCCTGCAGCCTTCAAAGAGTTTGATCTGAGCGAGGCGGTGATATACCGGGATTCGGGCTTGATCAGCGGTTGCGCGGCATTGGCCGTTCTGACCTCCGACCGGGATGATAAGTCAGCCTGGGTCCGCTGCGGAGCTGCCCTAGAGCGGTTTTTACTCAAGGCCACCAGCTATGATATCCGCGCCTCTTTCTTCAGCCAGCCCATCGGCCTTATGGAGCTGCGAGAAGAGCTGGAGACAATGATAAATCAGGGATTTCCTCAGCTTCTCTTCAGCCTGGGATATGCCGCTCCTGGCCGGCTCACTCCCCGTCGTCCTCTGGAGGATGTGATCGTGAATCAGTAGCCCCCTCAGCCTTCCGCCTCTCGCGGGAAGTCGTCGCTATGCAGGTTCTCGATGGCCGTTTTTAGCTCCTCCATCTGGACAGGCTTGGAGATATAACCGTCCATGCCTGCACCTAAGCATCGCTCTCTGTCCCCTTCCAGAGCGTAAGCGGTCATGGCCAGGATCTTGGTTCTTCTTTCGATGTCCATTTCCCTTATAACTCTGGCCGCCTCAAGGCCGTCCATCTCAGGCATCTGCACATCCATGAGAACCAAATCGTATTTCTGGCGCTTCAAAGCCTGCAGAACCTCCCTGCCGTTGGATGCCACGTCCGCTCTGTAGCCCAGCCTCTTCAGCATGAGAAGCGCCACCTTCTGGTTGACCGGGTTGTCCTCGGCCAGCAAAATGCGCATGTCTTGCTGGCGAATCTGGGACCTTGAGATCCTTTTAGTCCTCATGTTCTTGGGCAAAAGCACATCCTGTAAAGCAGCCCGAAGCCTGGAGAGCTTTACCGGCTTGGCTAGAGAAATTCTGCCCGCCCCGCGATGCCCGATGGGTGCAATGGAGATGACTGGCACATTCTCTTGTATATCTGCGATCAGATCGCCTGCTCCAGGAACCTGCATATCCAGGATAGCCACGTCGAAGCTGTTTTTTGCCAGCACTCGTGCCTCTGCGGCAGAGACAACGGGATAAATCTGCATACCCCAGGAGCGGGCATGGTTGACAAGGCTCTTCAGGCAGGCCTCATTGGTTACTACAGCTATCATCCTCTTTCCGGCCAGCCGGAGATCCGGAACCTGTCCGGGAACAGATTGCGTTTTTATCTTGAAGTGAAATGTAGAGCCTTTTCCAAGTTCACTATCTGCCCAGATACGGCCCTCCATCAATTCTACGAGCCTTCTGCTTATGGCCAGACCAAGCCCTGTGCCTCCGTATTTCCTGGAGGTAGAGGTGTCGATCTGACTGAAGGACTGGAATAGCTTGCTGATGTCCTCTTGAGATATGCCAATCCCAGTATCCTTTACATCGAACTGGATCTCATCGGGCATTTCTCCCCGGTGAACGGAGACAGTTACCTGGCCTTCATCCGTAAATTTAACTGCGTTGCTCAGGAGGTTGGACAGAACCTGGCGCAACCGGGTGGAGTCTCCCAGGATGGTATGAGGGACGTCCTCCTCCACCATGTAGTTCAGGTCCAAACCCTTCTCTGCCACCTTGGCAGCCACCATATCCAGTGAGGACTCGACGCACTCTTCCAGGTCGAAGGGTTGATGTTCCAGCTCCATCTTTCCTTCATCGATTTTAGAGAAGTCCAGGATGTCGTTGATTATGGATAGCAGTGCATCTCCGCTGCTGTGGATGGTCTCGACATAATCGCGCTGCTCCAGAGTGAGGCTAGTGTCAAGCAAAAGTCCAGCCATGCCGATGACTGCATTCATGGGAGTGCGTATCTCGTGACTCATATTGGCCAAGAACTCGCTCTTGGCCCTGGAAGCGGCATCGGCTGCCCGCTGGGCTCTGAGTAGTTCTTTCTCGGTCTTCTTGTGCTCAGCCATCTCTTCTTGGAGAGCTTCATTGGCCCTCAGAAGCCAGGCTGTCCTTTCCTGCACTCTTTTCTCCAGTTCCTCATGCGCCCTTTCCAGGGCCTCCTCTGCCAGCTTGCGTTCAGTGATATCATTGACGAAGCCTTCCAGGGCGAGAAGTTCTCCTTTTGGCCCGAATATGCCCTGACCCTGCTCCCATACCCATTTTGTGCCAGCCAGAGATCTTATCCTGTAAATCAGACGGAAAGGCCTTCTTTCTGCTACGGCCTCCTGGACCTCACTCTGAATGTAATCCAGATCGCTGGGATGGATAATCCGGGCGTAGGAGATGGTCTTGTTCTGGATCAACTCCTCCGGTCGGTAGCCGGTAA
>CAZPUO010000046.1:0-14429 GCA_964589745.1 uncultured Methanotrichaceae archaeon | reverse complement strand
CTCCTGGAATCTATGATAAGATTACAATTCAAAAGAGCCTGAACCTGGTGGGCAACGGCGCTACGATCAGGGCCGGAGACAGGGACGCCTGTGTGAGCGTCGAAGCTGACGACGTCAACATCAACGGTTTCGTGGTCAGGGATGGATTCTACGGGATAAAGCTCAACAGCGTGAAGGGCTGCAAAATAGCCAACAACACAGTCATCCGCTGCGCCCAGCCAGGCATTGCTCTGCTCTACTCCGACGGCAACATCATCACGGGAAACAACGCCAGCCTCAACGGCCTGGGAGGAGAGGGCTGGTATGGAATATACCTCTCCAACTCCAATGATAACCTCATCGCAGATAATGTAGCTTACGGCAACGGCGCTTACGGCATAAACCTCTTCCCGTCCTGCAATAACAACACAATCAGGAGAAATGTCCTACAAAGAAACATGTACGGACTCTATATGTTCACTAATTGTGCCCACAACCTCATTGAATTCAACGAAATGTCAAAAAACACTAACTCTGGAATTGACGTGCGGTTCAACTGCACAGATAACATCATCCTCAATAACACCATCGTGGATAACGTTGTGGCAGGCGTCACGTTCATGGAATCCGGCCAAAACACCGTGAATGGCAACCTGATTTCAGGCAACGATCGCTACGGAGTGCAGGTGCAGAGCGGCTCAGATCATAATATTATCATCAATAACAACATCTCCGACAGCCAAACGGGAATATTTTTGGATTCGAGCGGAAACCAGATCTACAGCAACCGCATATCCGACAACGTGGTTCAGGCTGAGGACAGGGGTAAAAACTCCTGGAACGCCCCCTACCCGAAGGGCGGCAACCTCTGGAGTGATTATCTGGGCAAGGACGAGATGCAAGGCGCTGGCCAGAACGTTCCCGGAAAGGATGGCTTCGGCGATGAACCCTACAGGATAAACGAGATATCCATAGACAAATATCCTCTCATTGGGCACCAGGTCCAACAGATCAGCGTCATAGACAAGAAACTATCCTCGGAGGAAGTCAGGGTAGGCGACAACATTGCCGTAAAGGTAAAGCTGAAATCAAAGTACGGGCTTTCTCAGGTAGCGGTTCGTGCCTTCCGTTCGGGAGTGGAAGCGGAAGGCTACGCTCGCCTGACACTAGCTGGAGATAGCTACCAAGGAACCTTCTCCACCGCCCTCCTAGACCCAGGCAGATACGAGCTTATCCTAAGTGCGCGAGATGTCAGAGGATACGAGCTTAAGGAGACTCTGGGAGAGATCGAGCTGGTTCCCAGAGGTTAGAGAGGTTTCGCTCTCACAGTCGAAGACAGAAGATCGGAAGGAATTTCATGAGTCTAATTGGATCAAAGCATATCTTGATATTAGGAATCTGTGTAGGTTTCGTAGCCTTACTAGCCCTTGTGCAGGGCGTTCACACGCAGGAATGTGCAACTCTCGGCGGAGAGTGCAACGGGGACAGCGGCTGGAACGGCTTAGATAAGCTAGATGAAATAGGGAATCCCCAGGCCGCGCAATCCCAGGCCGCCGCAGGCACCAAATGGCCAGAGAAATCGAGAGTGAAGAGATGGGATGAACCTGCTTACGGCTTCACGGATAGCAATAAGACACAGGCAGCAGCAACGATCAGTGCTCCCGAAGATCAAGTGAAGAATGGGGCATCCAATAGCAATAGTTCACTGCCAAGGAGCAGCGATTTCAAGAAAATGCTTGTCCCCATCGAGGAGGTCTCCAGCACGGACGTCCTGCTGGACATCAGCTACAACGTCACGGAGCACATCCCAGGCTCCATAGGCATTCCCTATACCATATTTCTCGATAACGGTTCAAACGTGAAATCTGAGCCCGAGCTGGTCAAAATTCTGGGAGATGCAGGAATATCCCGCGATGACCCGGTGGTTGTCTACGGCGAATGCATGCCGTGCGGAGGAGGTCCTGCTCCAGCAACCTTCGTCTACTGGCTACTGAAGTCTCTGGGCCAGGAAAACGTCAGGGTTCTGGATGGATCCGTGAAAGATTGGGCAGCGGCTGGAAAGCCCATCACCAATGAAACGACGATAAAGCCACCTAAGAGCTACGTATCTCGGGTCACGTCTGAGTATACTGCCAGCTACGATTATGTGAAGAGCGGATCGGCTAACGGATCGGCTCAGATTGTTGATGCGAGAACCCCGCAGGAGTTCGGAGCAGGATCCATACCTAATGCCTTACCCATTCCCTATGAGAGCGTTATCAGTAACAATAGAATAAAGGATGAAACAAAGCTGGAAAGGGTCTTCGCCACTCTGGACAAGAATCGACCGGTTGTAGTTTATACCGACACGGGTGTCAAGGCCTCCGTGGTCTGGTTCACGCTGGAGCTTCTCGGCTATGATGCCAAGCTCTACTCCTATAAGAACTGGCTGTATAATCAAGTGTCTATGGGCAATGCCACCGCTTAATTAAAGGAGAGGGTATGATAAAAAATAGAACCGCAGCATGCATTCTATTATCATTAGCAATAGCTGCAGCCGTGATATGCAATGCCAGCGCGGAATGTGCACTCTGCAAAACCGGCCAGCAGGATGTGCTGAACAACGAGTGGGCGGCGTTCTTAGGAAACGGAAATTCGTCAACTCCGGTATATTCAACCACCGGCGGTCTGATATCTCCAAAAATCTCCAGGCAGAAGAATCCCAGCCTGAACGCCAAAAGCGACAATGATACGTCTTCAGGTATAGAAGACGCCAAGAATGAAAACGCAGTCTTAAACAGTAAAGAGGATCCGCAAAAAAGCCAGAGCTTCGCATCCGTGCTGGTGCCCATAGAAAGTGCCGATAGTTCTGGGATCATTCTGGACATCAGCCCCAACTCTACAGAGTACATTCCGGGAGCGATAAACATTCCCTACACTAATTTCTTGAATGCGGGCGGTGTTCTAAAGCCTGTCTCCGAGATGGCCGGGGTCCTGGGAGATGCAGGCATTTCTGAGAAAGATGCTGTGCTCATCTACGGGGAGTGCCAGCCCTGTGGAGGGGGACCCTCAGCGGCAACATACGTCTACTGGATAATGAAGTACCTGGGGCACAAAAATGTCAAGCTGCTGGATGGAAGTATCGATGACTGGGTGGCTGCAAAGCAGCCCACAACAGCAGAGGCGCGGGTGCTCCCCAGTAAGAACTACACGCCCACACTGAATGCCAATCTTTTGGCCACCTACGAGTATGTGCATAGCAAAACGGCGAAGATCGTGGATGCCAGGACAGCGGCGGAGTTCAATGCTGGATCGATACCTGATGCAATCAACATTCCTTATGACAGTGTCCTGGACGGCAAAAAGATCAAGGACGAGGCGGATCTGCAGAAACTGTTTGCAAATGCAAAGCTTCCCAAAGACGAACCTGTGGTAGTCTACACCAACACCGGGGTCAAGGCTTCCATGGTCTGGTTTGCGCTCACGCTCCTGGGATACGATGCCAGGATTTACTCCTGGCAGGACTGGCAGGCCCATCAGCCCAAGCTCAACGTCGACCTTCTTGAGGCCACAGCTCAGCCCAACCCAGCAAAGACGGGAGATGTCGTCCAGATAACGGTCGTCTTCGCAGAGGAGAACCTGAGCACCAGTGGGGTTAAAAAGCCGACAACCAATGCCAGTAACGAGACAGTCCTGACCATCAAAGGGTGTGCCACCTGCGGATTCGGCTCGCCCCAGGGATTCGCCGACCTCAGCAGCAGCGGAGGAGTTGTGCAGATAGGATCAGTCTCCCAGGCCCAGAAAAGCGCGGCTGACAGCGGCTTCAAGGTAACCGCAGTGATTCACAGCCAGGCAGGAGCGGAGGTCTCCAGGGTCATCATAAAGCGTGTCTCGGGAGAGAAGTTTGCCGGAATCTGGAATGCCAACGTCGCGGCAGGGGTTTACAAGGTCGACATAGTGGCCTCAATAGAGGATGTCACCAAAACCTTCACAGATGCTCTGCAGATAGAGGTCAACAGCACCAATAAATATAAGAATCTTGGAAATTAATAGCTGGAGTTTGTGTGAACTCCAGCTCCGTGCTTTATTTCCTTCTTCTGGCCTGTCTGGTTAGCTCTGCAGTTGCACTGCCACCACAAGAAGCCGTCAACAACAAGGCAGCTGCCTGGTTTCAGAAGGAGTACAGCAATTATTTTAAGTCAAACACAAATGACGGAACTCCTCCAGCCATTTACGGAGTAAGCGTAAGTCCCTCCTCAATGAAGATCGGCGATCCCAGGAGCGAGATCAACGCCTTCGTTTATGATGCAGGGGGAATAGAGACAGTCTACGCGGATGTCGGCAACCGCATGAATCTCATGCTGGACTTGGACCGCGACAACCGATATACTGGTTATTGCGGATCAAACCTGCCCCCAGGTACCTACAAGGTGACCATCGTGGCCATAGACAAATTCGGGAACGCTGCCAAGGATGAGTCCGGCTGCATAACTATTCAAGACCCCAATGATCTCAACGGCAACGGCATAGAGGACAGCCTGGAGAAACAAGGCAAAAAGGACTTGAGGGTCATAGTCCTCCATGACGGAAACCTGAGCGGCGTTGCCTCGCAGGAAGAGGAGCGGTTCAAGATCCTGCCCGGGAGCGCCATGACCATCTCCGGAGACAAGCTGGAGAAGGTAGCTAAGACCGAAGGGGTCAAGGGGATTTACAAGGACCAGAAGTTGAAGGTTCTGGCATCTCCGGGAGGAGAGCCTGCAGCTTCATCTTTAATCGATGATCCGAGAAAGGACCGAAGCCTGACAGGAAAGGGAGTGACTGTAGCGCTCATCGATACGGGAGTGGACCCCGGCCATGAGAGCCTGGCAGACAGGATCGTGGCCTTCAAGGACTTCGTAAATGATCAGACCACGCCATACGATGACAATGGGCACGGCACTCACTGCGCCAGCCTCATAGCCGGGGAGAAGGGCACAGGCGTGGCGCCAGATGCGAAGCTGGTGGTGGTAAAGGTCATGGATAGAGACGGTGCGTGCTACTTATCCGATGCCCTCAAGGCTCTGGACTGGTGCCTGGAGAACAAAGAGCGGTATGGAATAAAGGTAGTATCCTTCAGCGTAGGCGGTGAAACCCCTTCTGACGGTACGTCTCTCCTGGATGAGGCATGCAACCGGATGGTCGATGAGGGGCTGGTCATGTGCGTGGCCGCTGGAAACTCTGGTCCGGCTTCCAGTTCGATTGTTATTCCTGGTGATGCAGATAAGGTGATAACTGTGGGAGCCGTAGATAGCAGCGGCTCGATCTTCGAGCTTTCCTCTCGCGGACCGGCTTCGGACGGAGAGATCAAGCCGGATCTGGTTACCCTGGGAGTGAACGTTGTCTCCGCTCTGGCTGGTTCCAAAGACGGCTACAGCTCCATGAGCGGCACCTCAATGGCCGTTCCTCAGGTCTCCGGGGCTACGGCAATCCTGCTGGAAGCGAAGCCGGATCTTGGGCCTGCAGGCGTGAAGAGAACGCTGCTCAAGACGGCGGACGATCTGGGCCAGTCTGGGCCGGATAACGTCTACGGCTACGGGGCCCTGAATCTGACCAATGCTTTGGATAGCGTTGAGGCGGCCCCTACGAAGCTATCTGCCCCTGTTCTGGAGAGCATGAAACTGAGCAGGAATGATGCGACCGTCGGCGATCCGGTGATGATCGAGGCCCGTGCCTCGGGGGATATAAAAGGCGTCAGCTCAGACATCATAGGACCGGACAGGACGCTGGAGATACCGATGGATGACTTCGATGCCAATGGAATCTTCTCTGCCCGCTGGGAGACCAGCTTCTGGACACCAGGAGATTATAAAGTAAGGGTCGATATGCAGGGCAAGTTCGGGGAGGTGGACTCTAAGGCGGTCCCTTTCCGGCTGTTGGAGAAAAGGTGAGGCTGGTTTGCCTTTAGCATGGCAGGAGATAGCCAGATTTGGCAGAAAAGTAGTTGCGTCTGGTCTTACCAGCTCCCGGTTTGGAAACATCAGCCAGTGCCAGGGAGAGAAGATATACATCACCCGCAC
This sequence comes from uncultured Methanotrichaceae archaeon, assembly GCA_964589745.1. Lineage (GTDB taxonomy): Archaea > Halobacteriota > Methanosarcinia > Methanotrichales > Methanotrichaceae > Methanothrix. The sequence goes on along the minus strand of CAZPUO010000046.1, from coordinate 8,415 downwards.
GGGCTCCATGCTGGATGAGCTGGATCAGAGCCAGATAGTGGAAGTGGATAGGATCGGTCCTTGTCCGCTCGATAGACAGGCGAGCAGCGAAACTTGCGTGCACCGGGCCATCTACCGAAGTTCTCCCGCCCGGGCCGTTATCCACACTCATTCGCCTTTTGCGGTGGCCCTCTCTTTGCTGGAAAAAGAGGCTGTGGAGCCCATCGACAGCGAAGGAGTTATCTTCTTGGGAGCCATGCCGATTGTGCAGGGCCATTTTGGCACGGAGGACCTGGCAGCAACTGTATCAGCTGCGATGCAATCACACAGGGCCTGCATTGCTCTGGGCCATGGGGTCTTCACTGCCGGGAGCAGCCTGAGCGAGGCTTTTACCTTCGCATGCATGGCTGAACACAGCGCTCAGGTGAGATATCTGGTGAGAGCCTATCCGCGTAGCGAGGGAGTTTGAGGGAAAAACAGGAGGGAGATATCTTTCATAAATAGATTCATCTCTCCTGAAGGTGAAAGGTGCTTATGCGATCCACAAACCATCCTTTGCCAGTTCAGGCTTGAACAGAGAGGACTCTCTTCACAATAACTGAGTCTGGCAGTAAAACATCTGCGTTTCAGGGGAAAAATTTATATCTTTACCATCACTCCCTTTAATCGAGCGGGTAATTCTAGTTTTTGAAATCCACACTGAACCCCCACTCTCCTACCCGCTCACTTATTAAAGTTATAGTAATCGCATTTTGTTATCATATCGCTCTTTAGCCGCGATAAGTTGTCAAAAGATCTATTAATGTAGGAGCACAAAAAGTATAACATGAACTCCTCACTCCAGATCGGGAAGATCATGGGGATTCCCATCAGGGTTCACTGGACTCTCATTGTCGTCATCCTTTATGTGGCCTGGGCCTTTGCGTCTTTCAGCGAGCAGGTATTTGGCAGAACCTACGGTTTCGGCAGCGTGGATTCGGTCACGCTGAAGTGGGTTTATTCGCTCATTTTTGCCGTGCTGCTCTTCGTGTGTGTAGCCTTACACGAGCTGGGCCATTCCTACATCGCCCATAAAAATGGCATCGTCATTAAAAGCATCACGCTTTACTTTTTCGGAGGAGTGTCAGCCATAGAGGAGATTCCCAGAGATCCCGGGCTCGAGCTGAAGATGGCCTTTGCCGGACCTGCCATCAGCGGTTTGTTGGGATTTGTCTGCGTCCTCCTCTCCCAATCGGCTTCTATCCTGGGCAAAGGGAGTCCCGTCACCATATTTTTATGGACTCTCGGAGTCGTGAACATCATCTTGATGGTCTTCAATCTTATTCCTGCCTTTCCCATGGACGGCGGTCGCCTTCTGCGCGCCTGGTTCGCCATGCGCATGCCGTACGTGGCAGCAACCAGGAGCGCAGCGAGCGTGGGAAAAGCCTTCGCGATCCTGATGTTTGTGCTAGGTCTGTTCTCCTTCAACTTCCTGCTCCTTTTCGTGGCGTTCTTTGTTTACGTGGGAGCTTCGGAAGAGGAGAAGGCAACAGAGATTAACATCAGCCTGGAGGGCATAAAGGTCAGAAACATCATGTCATCGAAGGTGCGCACCATCCCTCCCAGTACGACCCTGCGAGAGCTGATGGAACTCATGTTCCAGGAGAAGCACAAAGGCTATCCCGTGACGGACGGCGAGACTCTGCAGGGAATCGTCACCCTAACCGATCTGCAGAAGGTTCCGGACACGGAGCGCGACACGACCAATGTCGGACAGGTGATGGCAAGAAAGTTATATGTAATCGCACCTGAGGAAGAGGCATCAACTGCCATGAAGATGATGAACGAGATGGGAATTCGCAGGCTGCCTGTGATGGACAACGGAAGGCTGGTAGGCATCGTCTCCAGGGAGGACCTGGTCAGAGCCATCGAGCTCTCCTCCGGGCGGAGATTCTAAGAGGTAATCGATTTGGAGAATACCGAAGGTAAGATAGAAGACACAGCTTTTGCCTGCCAGATGGTGGAACCGACCGGGTCGGTGATCAGCGGCGAAGCCCATGAGATAATAATAGTAGGCACGGCTCATGTCTCTGAAAAGAGCGTCCAGGAGGTCACCCGGGCGATAGAGGATACGAAGCCGGACATCGTGGCTGTGGAGCTTTGCCCCGCTCGCTACAAAGCCCTGACTGGCCAGGAGGAGGAGAAAGAGATCAAGATCAGCGAGCTCCTGAGTGGCGGAAAGCTGTATTTCTTCTTGGTGCAGTGGTTCCTGGCCTACATCCAAAAGAAGATCGGCGATGAGATGGGAGTGAAGCCAGGCTCGGAGATGCTGGCCGCCATAGAGACTGCGAAAAAGACGGGTGCGCGCGTGGCCCTGGTGGACAGGGATGTGGGCGTAACCATCCAGCGCTTCTGGTCGGCCATGGGCTTCCTGGATAAGGTAAGGTTGATCGGTTCCCTGATCCCGGCCGCTTTTGGCTGGGGCAAAGATGAGATTGATATTGACACCATCACGCAGGAGGATATAGTCTCGCAGATGATCTCGGAGTTTCGAAAGATATCTCCAGCAGCGGCCAACGTGCTCGTGGACGAGCGCGATGCCTACCTTGCCCGCAACCTGGCTTTGCTCTCCAGGCAGGGGCGGGTGCTGGCCGTCGTGGGTGCAGGCCACAAGGAGGGCATCAACAGGCACCTGGCTCATCCCGAGGACATCCCTGCTCTGGAAGACCTGAATGAGAAGCCCTCCAAGAAGATCACCTTTGCCAAGATATTCGGAGTGGGTGTCTCCCTGCTCATCCTGGTGACCATCGGGCTGGTGTTGATCAAGGCCCAGTCCAGCCAGAACATACTCCTGGCCTTCGGCATCTGGTTCATCGTCACGGGGGGCCTGAGCGCCCTGGGCGTCGTGTTGGCCAGAGGCCACCCGCTCTCTGCCTTGACGGCCCTGTTGGTGGCCTGGATGACGACCCTCAATCCCTTCGTGGCCGCAGGCTGGTTTGCCGGCATGGTAGAGGCCTGGAAGCTCAAGCCCACCGTGGCCGACCTGAAAAAGCTGGCTCAGGCGAGCAGCTTCGACCAGATGATGGAAAACCGCCTATTCAAGGTCATTCTGGTGGCCGCCCTGGCGAACCTGGGAGCTATGGCCGGGACGTTCCTCGGCATCTACTTAATCTGGCAGAGGCTGGGGCTGATCAACCCTGCAGATCTGCTGAAGGGGATACTGTAATGGGATTTTTTTTTAAAATGATTAATTTCATTTTTTAATAATGAATGAAAATGGAGAGCCGATACTAATTTAAAAAATAAATTCGGGCCAGCCTCACCGTTCCGAGACGATGGTTATGCCTGCATCTTTTATCTTGTTTCTGCGGGCCACGTTGAGCAGCATGGGCGTCAGGCTCTCCACCAAAGCTGATGCCGCCAGAGGACCTGCCTTCAGAGGCCGAAGGCTCTTTATCTCCTGCGTCAGGGCAGCTACTAGGTCTACTGCGTCGGGCTCGTCGCCACAGATAAAGACATCGGCTTTCAGCACCCGGTCCTTGGCTTGCAGAGCAGCGGCGCAGATGGTGTGGAAGGCGGATACGATCTGCAGATCCGGCAGCAACGACTTCGCCTGCATGGCAGCGCTGCCCTCCACAGGAGGATTGAACTGGAAGTACTTTCCGTTGTAGCTCATGGGCACCACGGGCGAGATCACAAGCTGGCCTCTGTAGGAAGCCTTCAGGTCCATTGTCACGGAGACCAGATGCTCGTAAGGCACGCAGAGAACAACCACTTCCGCAGCCTCTATGGCGCTGCCGTTGTCAGTACCCCTGACATTTCCCCTTCCATCCAATAGGGACAGGGCTGCTGCCGCGCTCTCCCTGGCTTTATCTGCCTTGCGAGAGCCAATGATGATCTCGTGATTTGCTGCCCAACGAACAGCAAAGCCCGTCCCGATATCACCAGTTCCACCAACCAGAGCGATCTTCATGCCTCAAGCATCGATCTCGCCATTATTTTACAGTTTTGCGCCGAGCAAAACCCTCTCCGAAAGCAATCCGGATATTGCGATGTGAACCAGAATGCCAGGCCCACGCGCTCGAAGACGCCACTGTCCTAGGCCGAGAGGTACAGTGGCGAGGTAGCAAACACAGAGAGAAGTGAAAATCATAGACCTGTAAGCGTATTCTGCAACAGTATCTTTGACAAATGGACAAGAAAGGCTATGAGCTGGGGCATGGCGATGAAAGCGGAGAAGGGCCAACGACCCATGCTGGCAATAAGCTGTGACAGCTCCGCCTAAGAGGCGCAGATCAGAGCCCGCTAGATAAGCAAAACAGAATTCAAAGACATCTTATACCCAGCCGAATATTAAAGGTAAGAAGGGATGGCACGAGATGCGAAAGGGAGTAGCAATGAAGGGGGTAATAAACGTCACCTCGTGCCGCTCATTTTCTGCATTATCCTATCATAATGCAGCTATCACTATTACGTCTCTTCTCCTTTATTAAGTTTTAGGTGCAAAAAAGACATCCGACTTTTTATAAGATCGCTTTTTTAATCAAGAGAACTTAGACATCTCCTCCACCACCCGGAGGGAGGCGTCGGTCTTTATGCCGAGGCCGCAAAAATGCGTGCGGGAAGCCTTGTGACCTGATTTCCGCAGGCGTTCCACGATATCGTCTATCTTGCCGGGAGTGATGTTCAGCCTCTCGCAGATACTATGATGATCATAGTACATGGGAACGTGCGCCTCGCCTGCACAGATCTCAAGCAGCCTTCTGGCTCTGACGCTTCCATCTAAGAAGGCCAGGGCCCGATAAATGACCTCTGGCTCCTGGATCCTGCCCAGCCACAGAGGCCCGGCCAGAACGGTTTTACCCTGGCAGTACCCGCAGATGCCCTTGGGATGGAGTCCCGAGAGAGGAGTAAAGCTGCCGCAGCAAGAACAGTGCTCGATGTAACCCAGGTTCTCCAAACACTCGTCCGCCGCCTTCGCCCCCTTGACCACTTCCAGATAGGTGCGCACGTAATGATCCGTAACGTGGGTGAGCAGGGGCTGCATGGCCTTGTCCAGCCGTGCCAGCTCTCGTGCTGCCAGGCCCAGCAGGATCCTCGCCCCCATCTCCCGATGATAGTCCGTGCGAAGGGGCAGAGCCATGTACTTGCGTATCCCGCTCTTGAGATGAGCGCCGCAGAGTGGCGCAGTATCGGTGGCGGTGATAAAGAGATAAGACTTTGCAGAGCGGCTTGCCGCCGCCAGGTAAGGCGAGGGCGAGCCGAAGGGATCCAGGTCTACGGCCTGAAAGCGTCTCTCATGCATCAAGGCGTTGGCGTTGCAGCAGGCAGCCTCGCAAACAAGATCGTTTCTCTCCAGGTTTCTGCGAATAAGCTCATAAGCCTGGGGGCTGACATCGTTCAGGGTGACGTTCTTTACCTTGGCTTCCTTGGCCACACGCAGACCACGGATGCCGCTGGCGGAGAGGGCGTCCAGATAATCGGTCAAGCTGAGAGCTCTGGCCATGGCCACGCCTATGTCTCTATTGAGCTTCATCCGGGGGTTGTAGAAGGCGCCGTTCGTCTCGAAGGTGATGGCGCCTTCCTTGATAAGATCCATCGCAAAAAAAAACGGGTCGCACAGTTATAACCCTTCGCTATGCTTTCCGGAACCATCAGGAGATATCGAGCATTCGTCTGTCTTCCGGGCAGCGATACTGTCACGATCCAGGATGATGACCTTTCAGCGACGACTATTTTTATTATTACTGCGAGTAATAGAATAGAAAGTCGGGATTTTGACGACAGGGGCTGAGAGATGAACGCCATAGAAGAAGCGAACTGGGATGCCTGGAAAGAACGGTTTCCAGAGAAGTTTGCTCCTGAAGAGAAGATATTCGAGCTGGTTCATCCTGGGGCCAGAATCTTCATCGGCACGGCCTGCGGAGAGCCCCAGGCCCTGGTTAGTGCTCTGGTGAAATATGTCCAGTCCCATCCCACCGCCCTTCTCGATGCGGAACTGGTGCAGGTTTGGAACCTTGGTGTGACTCCCTATGCCGATGAGAAATTTAAAGACAACTTCAGACTCAACTCCTTCTTCATCGGCGAGAGCACCAGAATGGCGGTCAACAATGCCGCCGCAGATTACACGCCGGTATTTCTCTCTCAAGTTCCCGACCTGATTTACAAAGAAACCATGCCCATCGATCTTGCGCTCATCCAGACCTCGCTGCCAGACGTTGAGGGAAATGTGAGCCTTGGCATCAGCGTGGACATCGTCAAGGCCGCAATGGAGAAGGCTTCCCTTGTGGTGGCCCAGGCCAACTCGCAGATGCCCTTTGTGTACGGTGACGGAGTTGTTAACATCAGCGACCTTGACTTTGTAGTGCCCTGGAACGAGCCCCTGCTGCAGTATGAAGATGCGGTTCCAGGAGAGATAGCCGAGTCCATCGGCAGGCACGTGGCCAGCATCACAAGGGATGGTGCAACAATCCAGGTAGGCTACGGCAGCCTTCCCGATGCCGTTCTCTCCCAGCTCAAAGACAAAAGGGGCCTGGGGCTGCACAGCGAGCTCTTCAGCGACGGCGTGGCCGAGCTGATGAAGCTGGGCGCCCTGGACAACAGCAAAAAAAGCATGGACCCTGGAAAGTCCGTGGCCTCCTTTTGTATGGGCAAAAGGGCAACGTACGATTTTCTTCACATGAACCCGGATGTCGTGTTCAGAACTATCGACTACACCAACAACCTGCTGGTCATAGCTCGCCAGGAGAATATGACTGCCATAAATAGCGCCCTGGAGATCGACCTCACCGGCCAGGCCACAGCCGAGTCCCTGGGAGGCGGATTCTACAGCGGCGTGGGCGGCCAAACGGACTTCATGCGCGGAGCTGCTCTAGCCCCAAAGGGCAAGGCCATCCTCGCCCTCCCCTCCACCTCCAGTGACGAGGTAAGCTCTCGCATCGTTCCCCAGCTCAGTCCCGGGGCCGGAGTGACACTGCACCGGGGGGATGTTCGCTACGTCGTTACCGAGTACGGAATAGCCTTTCTGCACGGCAAAAATATACGCGAGAGAGCCATGGACCTGATCGCCATCGCCCATCCCAAATTCAGGACCTGGCTGGTGGAGGAGGCCCGCAGGATGGCTCTGGTGTTCAGGGACCAAGCCTATGTCCCCGGAGAGTACACGGAGGCCCTGGAGACCTGGAAGAGCACGCGGACCGGGCTTCGAATACTTCTGCGGCCGGTGAAGATCAGCGACGAGCCCCTGCTCAAGGAGTTCTTCTACTCCCTCTCCGATAAAAGCATGTACATGAGATTCGCCTCGGCCAGAAAAGATATGCATCATGCCCGTCTCCAGGAGTTCGTAGCAGTGGATTTTTCCAGAGATATGGTGATCCTGGCTGTATCAAGACATGATGATCAGGATCTCGTGATAGGCCTCGCCCAGTATAACATAAACGCGAAGGACCATACAGCTGAGCTGGCGCTAGTTGTTAGAGACGACTACCAGAACCAGGGAGTGGGCACAGAGCTCGATTCCTATATGACCTATCTTGCCAAAAGGAGCGGGATCCTTGGATTCACGGCAGAGGTGCTAGATGATAACCTACCTGCTCTGAACCTGGTAAAGAATATGGGCTTTCAGACAGTGAAAAAAGAAGGCGGAGCCGAGCAGCTGCGGCTGTTATTCAATCAAGATCGGCAAAGCCATCAGAATATCCTCGGGTGAATCGCAGAATGAATCCTCTTCAGATTTTGCAGGGTTTGGGAAAGTTCATTGGTGATTCTTTTCTGGGTCTCCTTTCCTGGCTTCATTTCTATGTCCGGCAGGGTTAGCGGCTCACGGCCCACCACGTTGGAGAAGAGCTCCGCCCAGTAGAGAGGCAGATACTCCTGCAGAGGCTCGTGTCTCATGAGATGAAGAACGCTGGCCCAGGCCACAGGCACAACCTCCAGGTTGTAGCCGCCGCCCCCCAGGGCCAGTAGTCTGCCGCATGCATATTTGTCCGTCAGCTCGATGATGCGCCGCACCATCTGGGTGTAACCGGTGAGAGTGACGTTCAGGCTGGTGAGAGGATCGGAGTAATGTGCGTCCACGCCCAACTGCGCCACTACCACTTCCGGGCGGAACCATTCGAAGAACTTCGGGACGATTTCTTCAAAGGCCGGAAGATAGTCTTGGTCGCCTGCGTACATGGGCATGGGAATATTCACAGAAAACCCGAGTCCTGGCCCTGCACCCACCTCGTCCACGAATCCGGTCCCCGGAAATAGATACTGTCCTGACTCATGAATGGAAATGGTCAAAACGCTGGGGTCCTCGTAGAAGATCTGCTGTACGCCGTCGCCATGATGGCCATCGATGTCCAGGTAGAGTATCCGGCAAAATTTCCTCTTGAGAATGCATATTCCTAAGGCCACATCATTGAAGACGCAAAAACCCGCCGCCTGAGTAGGAAAGGCATGATGCAGGCCGCC
>CAZPUO010000045.1:0-14554 GCA_964589745.1 uncultured Methanotrichaceae archaeon | reverse complement strand
TCGGTTTTCATGCTCATCCCCGCAGCGAGCTGCGGGGTATTCACTTAAAAATAAAATAGTATGCCGTACTATCATATGATGGACTATTACCCTTTCATGGGATTCTGGACAGGTTTGGTTTGGCTTATAGTCATAATAGTAGTAGCGTATCTAATCTACAAACTGATCAAAAGCGAAAAAATCCTTGTGCCTCAAAAAACACCCATTAAAAGTGTGGCGGATATTCTAGATGAGCGCTACGCAAAAGGAGAACTGACCCGAGAGCAATATGTGCAGATGAAAGATGACCTAAAGAAGTCAACATAAGGGATGAATTTGAGAATCCCCAAATCATGGGTGTACCACATCTTTATATCGTTGAATGACGGTCTTTGAATTAGGGCAAAGCTGACCAAAAACACCTTTTTCCTCCTACCTATTTCATCATCGGCTTTGCCCTCCCTCCTATATCCTTGCTCTAGCCAGCTATCTGCAGCCATTTGCACCGCCTTTCTGACAGGGTTCAAGGTTTTGCGGAGGAGTTGGTCTTTGCTTCTTCTCGGAAGGAACCTTATCTCAGATCGGTATTTTAGATCCCCGTAAGTTTATGACTTCTATCACCAGTTTGGCGACAGGCTGAGCGATAATGAGGTCCCTTCGAAGCGGATAGTTGATCGATGCCTGCTGGCTGGTGGATAACGAAGCAAGAAAGCTTTAAAGACATCTCGAAGTCCGGCCCAAGCCATTTTGCTCTCATCGATGTATTTGAGAAGATCCAGGTCGAGCATGGCTTTCTTTTTGAGCTGATTTGCTACATCGTCTACCAATGACTTCAAAAATACGAATTCATTATCAGGTTCAAAATTTCCTAAACATATTATAGTAAGAATGACTATACAGCAATAATAATGGATTATGACAACGCAGATCTCTCATTGTTGGCGATTGAGAAAGAACTGGAAAATGATCCGGCCAATTGGGAAGCATGGGCGGCCAAAGCGGACATATTATATTCGCTGGGGATGTACGAAACCGCGATTCGATGCTGTGATAAATCCTTATCGTTAAACCCTTATAATCCACTCACACGGCTTACCAAATGTAAGGTGCTGGAGAAGCTAGGGAGGCATGACGATGCGGTTATCTGTCTTGAGAAAACCAAGATGCAAATCCAGGAATCAGCGAGCAGAAATTGGATCGATTTACGATTCATCTTTTGTACTTGAAGTCTGAGTACAATTTTATAAATATTACATCCTATAACCAACCGTCCCTCAGCACCAATTAGTCTTAACTGATAATCATAAATAATTGTAATAGTAATAACAATTCGTATTATCTGTTTCCGATATTCAAAATATGGCTCATTCCGAGGCATAATAATGAGAGATATTGGCGCTGAGAATGATAGAGATTTTCTGTCCCTGATCGTAAAAGCAGGCAAAGAAATATTAATATTATCAATGCTTTCCCATAAACCGATGAGCGGATATGATCTCATCAAAGAAATTTTCTCCAAAACGGGTGTATTCCTAAGCCAAGGTACAATCTACCCGATCTTATATTCATTTGAAGATTCAGGTATCCTTAGAGCGGTCTATGAAAAAAGCGATATGAGGACAAAGAGATACAGTATCACTACAAAAGGAAGAGGAAAGGCTCATGATGAAATAGAACAATTCGTCGAAGCTTTATCTTTTGTTAATGATTTATTATGCCAATCGGAGACGGATTCCAGCTTTCCACAACTGTTCCCGCACCAACCTGCTCCATCAATTGTGATCTCGCCAGGGAACAAGACAGCTATCGATAGCGAGAATTGCCTGCATTTTTAAGGATACCTGAAATTAAGGCTCAAGTGTTGAATTGCAGAACAAAGTTCAATTTGAGAACCAACCACCGAGAGTTAAGCTGGATCCTCGATAGGGTCCGTGCACCTGCGAGGGTTGCCGCTTCTCACAGAAATTTCTGGCCAGACGCATCTCTCTGATCGGCTCACCTGAAGAATTACAGGAGACATTGAAAAGCCATGATGCGCCTCAAGGCGCCCAGCGACCTGACGAATACGAAATCTCTCACCCAGTAAATGCGCAAAATGTTGGGTTTGAATATGTTATTCTGATTATGTTATTCTGATTATGTTATTCTGATTATGTTATTCTGCCCTTCTTGAAACCAGCTGCAACAGAAATGTCCTATTAGGCAAACGAATGCGGGGTACGGGATTCGAACCCGCGAACTCCTGCGAGACAGGATCTTAAGTCCTGCGCCTTTGGCCAGCTTGGCAAACCCCGCGACTGCTATCGGTTACTTCGTATTATGTGACAGGATTAGTTTTCTCGCTCGCTTCAGAGAGGAGTACAATGTCACGAAAGCGATTAGATGTGGACTGGCATAAAGGCATTGCGGTGAAGATCACAATCACTCATTAAAGAGCTTTAAGAGACGATTAGAAGAATGCGGGTTCGGGCCCCAGTTTTGGAACTAAATCTAAGCTCCCCCGCCTTCATGTTATTTCTTATTGCTTGAGATCATCCCCGAGGATTTGATATAGGGTGTGTGTTTTTAGCTCTCCCTGAAACGCTCTATCGATGTTGGTTTTGGTCAATGAGGGGATGTCGACTAACAGTCTGTACGAGATAGAAACACAATATCTTTAGCCGAAGTTACTTGAAATTAGCTCTCTGGAACTGGCCCACGAGAGACATCACGAAATGGGTTTGATGATGCTGATTGATAAGCTAAAACACATACGATATAGGTAATGTGGGACAATGGCAAATATGAATCCTAGATGAGTCTAGTGGAGATTTCAGCAGCTTGGAATCCTTTAATCTCCGGTGAATACGCCACCACTGGTGATGATCCTCTTGTTTCAATTGTTGGCTGATCTCGAAATTCCATTTTAAGAGTTCCAGCTGAAAATGATTTTATGCATGGAAGGAGCAAAAGTCACGAAAAAAGTTGAGATGCCGCAAAGCTTGGGCCTAATAGCCGGTAGGCATTTGCTGGGTCGGCATCTGAGTTGGCATCTGGGTCGGCATCTGGGCAGGAGGCATTACCTGTGTTGATGCTGCCTGGCCTTTCTCCACGTGTATGCTGCCAAGCAGACTCTGGGTTACATCCTGCGGGTAAGATGAGGTTACATCCACGCTTGTTGTGCCCACCGACACCGGGCCACATGGGCAATCCACGCTGTCCAGCCAGTAGAGGGCCTGGAAGAGATTGGTACCGGCAGGAACCATCGTGTTACCGGGGAACGGTTGGCTGCTGATAAGGAAGCCGCTCTTTCCATCGATCATCATATCCTCTATGTTGGTGGTGTTGAAGCCGCTCAGAGCAAGGCTCATGGCAGCCAGCTGTTTATATATTGGAAGAGTTGCATCTATTTGATTGTTATACGCGCTAATGGTCAATCTTGCCTTAGTGGAGTTATCAGTGAATATCTGTAGACCATATATGGTGGCAGATTGCGTCGATATGGGCTGCATCATCTGCAGCTCGTGAGGCGTATTGGTGTTCATATCGAAGGAAACGCTGTACGGTCCGAGCTGACTGCTCTCCGGGGCTGCCATAGCCAGAGAAGAGAGCATCAGCACTAGGGCTGTTGCTAATAATAATTTCACTTACTTTTCACCCCAATGCCTTTTAGGTCTTCATCCTAGAAAAGTCTTCCTCTGATATATGTCTCGTATTACATTCAGCTTTTACGGGTATCAGTTTCATAATCATCGGCTAGGTCGGGGAGTCGCCACTCGCCCGCGTGCCTGCAGTCCCGCGCATGGGGATGCGGCTTGGTAGCAAATGCAGGGGCGAACGCTCAGGAGTCAGCTGGAATTGCATTTCGCCTGCTCTCCAGCCGAGCGGGATTCAAACACACTCTGATTAATATGCCAAAAAAGAGGTGGATCAACTCGATTACACACAGGGCAGCCAATCAACGCTGATGGCGCCGCAGGTGGAGTTGCCCCAGAGCTGGATGAACTTCTCGATGGAGAATACACCAGTGAGATCCTCCACGGATCTGCCGTATTCAGCATGGCGGCCCTTGAGCTGTCCGTCAGCTAGAGGATCCCTGGATATCCATCCGATGTGAGCTACGCCGATGACATTGCTGTTCAGGTTGGCTTCTAGGACGCCAGTACAGCAAGCAGTTGGCAAAGTTCGCCAATATTCGCCATATTCATCGGTATGCTCTTTTCCGCAATATGGGCAGAATCCGTAAAGCCTTGTTCTGGCTTCGGTAGTCTTCTGCAGATGCTCTGCATGAGTGTACATTTCTGTCAGAACTGCTCCGATCCTGTAATTCTGAATGCAAAGCTTCTCGACCCACTTCTGGTCATAGGTTCCTGTCTGGTAACTTATTGGCATATATTCAAACTCGGCTTCCTTAGTAAAGTTGATATAGTCCATAGGTGGAAGGCCCGTTGGATATGGACATTCATGCCAGTAGAGACCCTCGCTGTCATGATCTAACTGTCTCTCAGCCTCCAATTCAGTCTTTTCAGTGATCACGTTTCCGGAGCCCGATTCTTTCTCTACAAGCTTAGCTCCGCTGAAGCCCCACAGGGGTGGAAACCCTTGACCGATGCTTTTTCATACATGTAATTGGCGGCACTAGCCATGCTAACAAGCGTGACGGCCAACATTGCTAACACAATCAATCGCCTAATCGTCTTTAATCCCTCCAATATAAAGCGACCTCGTTTCGTTTCTGTTTTTCGAGCCTATTAAGTTAGCGCTAATGCTACTGCCTGCAAACACATTCTGCTTTGGGTGAATAATCGGTCATGTACATGTGCTACTGAAAACCGCTAACAATTGACGCAATTGATATTTTGTTGCAAATGAATCCTGTGAAACCGATTCTTGATATCATTTTCATTAGCATTCGCCACGACCGAATAATTATAGGCGGATGTTTTGAGAGAAAGGATGGGCCGAAGCGAAGTTACTCTCGATACCATACATTAATGAATTTCAGGCGCAGTGATGAGACAATACAGGCTAAACATACTGGTAAAGCGCTTTCTAAAATGAGTCACATATTTGCCTGCAATAAATTGTTTCGCCTTATTAGTTCTTAAGTGACTAATGAATTTGGTTTTTCATCATCGGGTCCTTTCTTGATCAATATAGTCCAGTAACTTCTGTCCAACGGGAGAGGCCATCTGAACCTGCGAGGTATCCAGCTCCTCTTTCAAATACTGGAGGGTAAGGACATCCCCATCAGGAGCGAAGCACGGGCCCAGGCCGCTGAAGAAGAAACCCTCGGTCTCCGCCGCTGCGCATAGGTCCGGGCTTCCGGCCTGGGCCAGTGGGAGGTCCAAATATACTGTCCCCGCTCCTGCAATCTCCAGTAGGTCTAGCAGACCTCTTTTGAGCTCGGTCCTGCTCTCTTTTCCCACCTTAAGGATCTTTATTTCACCAAAGGCTAAAGACGAATGGTAAGAGACCCTGAGCGCCCCCTGATCTTCAGGCTCATCCCCTTCCAGAAACTCCACTGGCAACCCAAGATGCTGGTAGATCTGCCGCAAGATCTCACAGTGCCGGTCCGGCGCATAGACCTTGGACCCCAATATGGGCCCTACCGACTTGTAATAGACTGCGCAGCTCTCCCGTTGGGATAAGGGAGCGCTTCTAATCTTCTTGAAACGGATAGAACGTGGCAATAGCCCCAGAAAGAGGGCACACTCTTTGTAGCCTAGGTTTTCGATCACACGCTGGCTGAAGGTGTGGCTGGTTACCGCCTGGACATAGATGCCCTTCAGATTTTTGAAGCAGGACTCCTTTTCGAGGAGGGAGGTCATGCGTTGCAATAGACCTCCTTTGCGGTTGGCCGGGGCAACCACAGCGTGATCCAGCTCAGCCACCAATCCCTGGTCATGGCGGACTAAAGCGCAGTGGCCTACAATCTTTTCTGCCTCATCCAGAGCTACCACAGAGGTCATCTTCCCGGTCTCATTCAAATGGACGATGCGCTCAGGGTAGTACATGTAGTCGTCCGGATAAGAATATCCATAGGCGCGGTATATGCACTGAGAGACCATGATGGCCTCTTTAGCCGAGAGTGTCCGGATAGTGTAGCATTGCTCGGGTGCGGGGGGCTCGTCCTGGCGAAAAGGAGTCAGCTCCTCTTTCGCCAAGTGCTCGGTGATGTCGGCTTGGGGCAGATACTTGGTCAGTCTCATCTCCTTCCCCCCCCGCCCGTGATTGATCCATTCCACATGATCAGCAGCGTGGCGAATAAGGTACAGTCCCAGGCCCGAGGTGATGACCCGGTTCACATCCCCATCTCGCGGAGGACAGTAGCTGGGTGCAGAGCAGGGATCAAAGGGTAGCCCCTGGTCGAGAACGGCCAGAATAAGGGCGCTGCGACTAAGCTCGCCCTTCAGCGTGATGGTTCCCATCTCGCTAGGATCAAAGCCCTGATCAAGGCTCTCGGCGCAAGCCTCCTCCACGGCTAGCTCCAGATTCTGCCCATCTCGGGAGGAGAGGCCAGCCAGAGCGGACAGCTCCCGCATAAAAGCGCGAGCCAGCGGAAGAAAAGCTTTGTCAGCTGGTAGGATAAGCTCTGCATTTTGGGTGGGTGCCATTATAAATCACCGATACGAGGAATAATCTTTGATTGAAGTAGGCAGCTCATCTTCAAATAACTTTATGTCGGCAGAGTCCTTCCTCAATAAATTCTTAGCATGTGCAAATATTATTCCCGCGCCCGACTAAAGTAGCTTTGGGATGTGGTCTCAGCTCACCCTTCACTTTAGCCCCGCGACCCAGATCGCCATTTTAATCACCTGAGCCAACATCTGAGGAAATCGAACTCCATCCAGCGTTCTCCTGCCCCTCAGTGAGCTTCCAATGTCTCAAAATAGTCCTCGTAGAGATGCTGGTCGAAGCGCCAAACAGCGAGCTAGACATTCGACGCCTCGATATCCTGCATCTGTGGCAGCCACTCCCCAGTCAGCTGGATCGCAGATTCACCGAGCTGGAGATCCGCCGGGCTTTCATTGCTTCCAGTTACTCATAAGAATGGTTCCAATGTAGGCTGGCCAGGTACCCGCCCTAGCTTTGACAAAGGTGCTAAATATTTGAAATGCAAATCATCATCCGTATCTTATTAGTGTCTGAAGGAGCATTTGGCGATGGAGCCGATGATCTCGCAGCCCGCGGCAGGAACTGAAGATGCTACAATCTATCCTTATATCCGCAAGATCGACCTCATGTCCTCCAATTCTTACATTCTCGCAGGCCCCTCCCAAATCGCTCTCATCGATCCTGGTGGGATGGAAGATCAGTTTGGCATCCTGGAGGCAGAGATAGACCGCCTGCAGGATGAATTGCTGAGGCCTGTGGTGGTCTACCTCACCCACGTGCATCTCGACCATTGGATTCAACTGAAGCAGGATGAGAGAAGGCTCCATGAGGCTTTTTTAGCTGTGCAGGAAGATGGAGCCAGGGCTTTGGAGAAGCAGGATTCTCTGATGACTCTCTCCGAGCTGCTGGGAAGACCCATGATCAGAGTCCCAGTAGATATTAAGCTGCTCTCCACCCACGACAAAGGCGCGACTGTTCAGCAATCTCTTGCCCTGAAAGGATGGAGTTATGACTATGCCACAAAGTCAACCGAAATAGCAGAAGATCTGGTGCTCCACAGCGCAGTCGTGCTCCTGGGCAAAAAAGATTGCCTGGAGATTTATCACACGCCTGGGCACAGCCCGGACAGTATCTGCCTTCGGACCGGATCGCTTCTCTTCGTAGGAGACCTTTTCTTCGCCCCTAACCCAGGCATGGCTGGTGCCTATGGGTGGAGCCAGCAGGATCTTCTGATCTCCATTCAGAAGATACTCTGGATTCTAGAGAACGAGAAGATCTCCCTTTGCTGCTCCGGTCACGGGAAGCCTATCGATGCCCAAATGGCTCGAAAGACCCTGGAGGTCATGTACTATGATGTGGCATCACTGCAAAACCTGGAAGAGGTTACACCGCAGTGGGCAAAAAGGACTGCTGCCTACGCCCAGGATCTCATCATCGAGCTGGAGCGGAGCTTCACCATCATTGCTGGCCGGCTATCATACATTGGACACATTCTGAATGAGCTGGAAGAGCAGACGGATGCGGAGGAATTAGAGTCGCTTCTGGATTCTCACGCTCTAGACGGGCTTTTCATTGATTTCTATCGTTTTGCCATGGAGCTCAAGGCCGGAAAGAGGCTCGATTGGGAAATGGTGCACAAAGCGGGGCAAACCGTGGGAAGGCTTGACAAGCTCTTGAAGGGGAAACAGCTGGGCACGGTCATAGACCAGTCCCTCCTGGGCAGGGTGAGCAGGCTCCTATCCGATTACTCCGTCACCTACAGGGGCTTCCGCCCTCCTTACTACGTCTCTTACGTGGACGTCAACGGCCTTATCGGTGAAGTCCTGGAGCAGGTGAGGCATAAGCCCTATGATGAAGAAGCAATTCTTAAAGCGGAGAGCCGGGAGGATTACCTGATGGCTCTAAAGGCACGCATCGCGCACGTGGACCTCTTTGAAGATGTCGAGCTGAGCTTTCAACCGGACTCCGATGCACCATTCGCACGCATGGATCGTGAGCGTTTCAGCGATATCCTGATTGATATATTGGAGCGGTTTGCAGGGGCTGAGATGAAAAAGATCACGATTGCCACCGTTCTGAATGATGACTGGGTGATGGTGCGCATAGTCGGCGAAGCACTTACTTCTTGCCATCCTTTAGGCCAGGCCAATAGGTTTTTTGAGAGGAACCTGGCGCTCTGTGGAGGGCTTATGCAGACCACTCTGGGGGTAGATGGCCCCTCTGTAGAGATCGAACTATCAGCCCTTGGAGATGAAGGGCCAAGCTAGAACGGTGTGAACTACCGCGTCCTGAAGGTCGCGGCTTCCCACTTCATCGCCAAAACCTGCATCACGGAGATGTGATGTAGAGGTTTTGCCTCTATGGGCACAACGGGCTGTTCCATCCTTGCGAGGAGAAGGTTCCTAGAAGCATTGTAGTCGCGATCACATGAAAATCCGCACCTTGAGGCAAATCAGATTCCTTAAGGCTGTTCCAAATTCAAAACCGCCTTTCGTAATCGTTGATGATCCTGTATTAGTTATCGAACCGGGGCTGATCTATCCTTGTAGAAGCTATATTCAGCTCGCGAGCAGCATGCTCAAATAGCAGCCATTCCAGCAGAATTTCATGGAGCCTCAAAGCAGTGAGCCTGGAATTTATACCCTCGTCCTCCGCTTGGACCGGGCACGAGAGATGGAGGTTGGGTCCCTGGGATTTCTCAGTTTTGAAGGCGGCTATTACTGCTACACTGGATCGGCGCAAGGTCGAGGTGGTCTGAGAAGGGTAGATCGGCACCTTCAGGTTATGCTAGGCGTCAGAACAACCAAACGATGGCACATCGATTACCTTCTGCCCTTCACGAGCTTTCAAGAAGTCTTCACCGCAAAAACATCTCTCGATCTGGAGTGCCAGATCGCCCGGTGTATTGGAGAAAAAGTCCTGCCTGTTAAGGGCTTTGGCTGCACAGACTGCCGTTGCACAAGCCATCTGCACTATTCGTTAAATTTGAAAGGGATGCTGGAGGCGGTCCAGTGGGCGTACACATACAAGTGTCGATAGTAAAATTTTATAATTATAATCTATAACTACAAATATAAAAATATAATTAATATTATCGTATTATTAATATTTGACGTTCGCTGCCCTTTAGAGCACAGAATATACTGCAGCTATCCCGAAAGTCGCCAGACCTAGGAGGCTGAGGGGCAGAGTGTATCCCCTTACCATTTCCCCCATGTTCGCACCGGTAGTGTTCTTAATCAGCCAGAAGTAGGGATCGGAGATGTAAGAGAACATGAAGGCTCCGGCGCTGATGAGCAGGGCCAGGGTCAGACCGTCAAGAGGATAGCCAGACAGGATCTGGACGGCTACTACCACGGTCACAACCCTCGACCCTTGGGCGAGCTGCAGAATCGCAGATACCAGGAAGGGCAAGACCGGCAAAGGCTGGCCAAAACTATAGATTTCCCTACCAAGATTGCTCTGCGCCACCACATATCCGAAGGCCCCCGCTCCGCAGAGGTCAAGCATGATCGCGCCGGAGCGGCGGGAGGCGGCATGTATAATCTCCTGCACCTTCTCTTGCGCCAGGGCCAGGCAGAGCAGCACTCCCAGGAGCAGAGCAAGACTCGGATTTCCCAAGAGTTTCGTCTCCTCCTGCAAGTTCGCCAGCAGAATTAGCGCCATGGGCAGGGCCGGGGGAATCCAGGCCCTGGCGCGGCTGATCTTGAGCAGCAACCCCTCCGCGATCGTCGCTTGCTCTGCAGGCAGGCGCCGCATGAGCAAGTAAGTCAGGAGGAAGAGAAGCAGTGAGATAGGAAATCCCCGCACCAGAAGATCATAGGGAGTCACGTTGAGCGTGCTGGTGAGAGAGACCGTGACCGGCGAGGGATAAATGAGGTTGAAGGAGATAACTGAACACGCGGCGGTCATAAAGAGAGCCTTTTTGCCGCCTCCTTCGGTCTGTCTGCCCAGGCTGCTGACCACCGGCTCCAGGATCATGTAGGCAGTGATGCTGCACATCACCGGCAGGGAAATGAGGTATCCGGCGGCTCCCGCCACCATGAGGTTTTTATTCGTCAGACCTAGCAGGTCGGCTACAATGCGATCTATCGCTCCCGTCCTGCGCAGGTACTCGGCCAGCACTGCACCGCTGAACACCACTATCGCCAGCGAGGAGAATATTCTGCCCAGGCCTGTGGCCACATAGCCTATCAGCTCATGGCTCATACCAGACAGGAGGCCAAAGAGGATGGCGGAGACCACCAAACTGAAGAAAGGTCCAAGCTTCGGTATGATCAGGCTTACCAGAATTACGACCGCGAGGAAGGCGAGAAGCAGGTCCATTGAGTTTGGTATATATTCTGCACTATAAGATCATAATTATGCCTGTGCAGGTTTTTCTCCCCATAACATCCGAAACCCATTTATAGCTAGAAAAATAAAAAATGCATAGAAGGGATAAATCTTTATTTAATTAGTTCGAACGTTATCAGGAATTGAGGGGATTAAAAAGGGAGTAGCGGATGAGAAGAGGTAGCTTAAGGCGCAGACTACCTCGGGGTAGACGTAGCTTAAAGGCAAGTCCAGCGCTGCTGGGTTTAGCCGTTTTTTTGGTTCTCCTAGTTCCGACTTTCCTTTATCTTTTCCCTGGTGCTCCAAATTCTCAATCGGCTCTCCCGTCGGCCACCGATTTTGCCCCGTCGGATGCGGCAAAATCTGAATTTGCAGATTCGTCTGAGCCGATCCTGAAAGTGACATCCTCCGATGCCAGCCTGATGGCTACGGTGAATATCTCACAGGGCCTAACTCAGGTCTATCTAGAAAACACCGGCACCGCACAGCTGCATCATGTGGAGGTTTCGGACAGTGGGAACGCACTGGGGGTCCTCTCTCGTCTTGTTCCGGGGGAGAAGAAGGTGCTGGCCATGAACGGCCCTAGGCAGGAGATAAAGGTAAAGGCCCTCGATCCATCCGACCAGGAAATCTGGGGCAAAGTTCAGTACAACCAGCAGATTGCGCCAGCATCTCTAGTCGGCCCCGCTTCAGAGAATGCTGTGCTGAGCACCAAGGCGGCCCCCGAAATGTCCGGCACCTCCGCCCAAGGGGCTTCCGATCTTTCAGATCCCGCATCTGAGCCTCATGATGCCTCTCCACTCCGATTGGCTATCTCCGCAAATAAATCCGAGGGTCGCGAGGGAGATGTGGTGGGCTACAGGTGTACTGCGGAAAACAGCGGGCAAGATGAGCTCTCTGACGTCAAGATCTTCTGTGCAGGCAAGACGGCCTCCACAAAATTCCTCCCGTCTGGTGAGGAGCTGTATCTGGATGGAAGTCTGGTGATACAAGGCAATACACAACTTCTGGCGGGCGTGCAGGGCAAGGATGCACAAGACAAGCTCTTTACGAAAAATACCTCGATCTCCATCTGGAAAATCACCCCTGAAATAAAATTGGAGGTCAGCGCACCCAATCAGGTGCACCGCGGTGAGGCTGTCACCCTCCTGGTCAGGATCAAAAATAATGGGAGTAGCAACCTCACCGATCTAAAAATCTCAGACGGCTTCGGCGAAATCGGCCAGATCTCCTCCCTCCTGCCAGGCGCCTTTCAGGTCCTGCAGAAGGAGAGAGCAGTTCAGGAGAGCGTGTCAGATGAGGTCAGGGTCATCGCCCGTGATGCTGCTGGCCGTGATGTCTTCTCCAGCCAGAGCCTGGATCTTCGGGTATTGAATTCTTCCTTGCAGATCCAAGGCCAGCCGGAAGAGGTCAGGACATATCCGGGAGAGCCCGCCGAGGTGACCTGGATCCTGAGCAATACAGGCGAGGAGGTTCTGAAGAATATAACTTTGAGTGGAGACGGCAAGAGATGCATGCTAAGAGAACTCTCGCCCGGCAAGTCCGTAAGGATGGCAGCGATCTACAGTAAAGGCAACGCTGCCTGGATAAACGTCACCGCGCAAGGGTATGACGGACGTGGATATGCCGCCACTGCCGAAGGCAGCGTGCTTCTCACGACCATCAAGCCGGGCATCAGCCTGAAGGTGATGCCCCAAGAATTGGAGGTCTGTCCTGGAGAAACGGGTGAGATCAGCTGCCTGGTCACCAATTCCGGGGACGATGTCCTGACCGATGTGGTCCTCAGCCAGAATGGATCGGCTCTCGCGTCGATCGATCGGCTGGACCCCGGCGAGTTCAAGGTTGTGGCTTCTCCTACTATGATATCCGCCAACTCCACTCTTCAGTTTGCGGCAGAAGGAAAGGACTCTCGCAGCCGTACGTGGTCCGACGCCGCGAGCGTGAACGCAAAGGCGGTCGTCACCGCTCTCAAAGTATTCGTCAGCGCCTCGCCGCCCTCCGTAGCTCCGGGAAACAGCACCAAGCTGACTTGCACTGTGGCTAACACCGGCAGCATTCCGCTTTACAGCATCTTTGTCATCAGCAAGAAGCTCGGGCCTCTGGGCAACATCGATTATCTGGCACCCAAACGTCAGACGATAGTCTCTGCAAATAAAGCGATCCTGGAGGAGGTGGACGATGTCATATCGGCAGAGGGATTCACTCAGGAGAAGAAGCCTGTGCGCGGCATATGCAGCCTGCACATCGGGCTTCTGAAATATCCTGGATTGGAGATGAAGGGCACGATCTTGAATGGCTCATCCCTCTCGCGGGCGTCTGGCACTCCTATGGAAGCAGCCAACCTTGGTTGCGGCGACCTGAGCATGCCTATAAGCCTGCCCTCTGAGGAGGAGACCTCATCTCGGGCCTCTCGAGAGGTGGCTGAGGAAGTGGATCGCTCCACAGCGACATCCAACAATATGCTCCTGGATGGAATATCCAACCTTCTCCGCTACGTCGAAAAGATCCTGGGAAGGACGGGGCAAGAGTCCGGGTCCTCGGCAGCCAGGGAGTTCTCGCCTGAGAATGGAACGGACCTGTCGGCGTCCAGGGACTACGAGCTGAGCATTGAGGGGGTCAAGAGCTCAGAGCATGGGGCCATAAGGATACTGGATGTTAGCGCGTCGCCCTCACAGCCTGCCGCCGGAGAGCCAATCAAGGTAACAGTCCACATCCAGAGCCAAGCTGGCATAGAGTCCGCGAGCGTGAAGTACGGGCTGGCCGACACTCCTCTCACCAAGCAGGATATGCTGGGAGTGGACCGGGTTTACGATTCTCCGCTCGCTCTCGAATCGGGCAATTCCGAGGACGGATACTGGAGCTGCACCATTCCCGGTAAAGCTGCCGGAATTTATCTGGTTCTTTCCGTCTGGATGACCGATGGCTCGATAACGGCGGAAGGAGGGCCCTACATGCTCCACTGGAGCACCGTCAACACCACCGGACAGGATAGTTCGGCCAGGAAAATCGCATATCCTTCTTCAGGCATGCTCTTCATCGAATCCTCCGTCGTTAAGGGTCATGGAGATGTCTCTATCAAGGATACCTTCAAGGGGTCTGCCTTGAACTACAATGAGAAAATGATAGGCAACGGCTCCATAAGTCTGGAATCCATGCGTTGCATTGACCGGAAGACTGCAGTGGAAAACTTTACAGAGCAAAAGGACCTGGTATTCACGGGCGGCCAGCTCAAAGGTCGCCAGACTGTGGAGTCCCCCACTTTCCACGGAGGTTTAGGGGCGTCCGTCACTGAAAGGTTTAACCTCAGCCACGTGGACAGGAGCGAGACCTCCAGCGTCAGCAGCGCCAGCTTTGCCAACAACACCCTGGCCTTCAAGACCGATCAGGCCTTCGATGGGACCTGGGACATACAGACCAAGTATGCCAAGTTCTATAAAAAGATCAAGGCCGATCAGCAGTACACAGGCTCATTCCAGACCCAGAAGTCGATCAAGTTCCAGGATGCGGAACAAGAATAGAATGTTTCCGAGCGGCCCACTAGCTCATTGACCAGAAGAGAAGGTCACTTGAAACCATGTGAGCTGGATCTCATAATACACCCCGTTTATACTACCTCAATGACCGGAGAAGAAGGTCACTTGAA
>CAZPUO010000044.1:0-14558 GCA_964589745.1 uncultured Methanotrichaceae archaeon | reverse complement strand
AGATTCAAATCTCAAAGAAATAAAATCAATTACAAAATTAAAAAGATTCAATTCGTGAGAATCAAAGCTGGTGAGGACGTTGGTACAAACCCTTAAGCGCGATCTTATGGCCAGGCATCTGACTATGATGTCTCTGGGGGCAGTAATAGGGGCCGGGTACCTGCTGGGGGCGGGAGCCGCCATAAATGCAGCAGGACCGGCGGTAATAATATCCTACGCCCTGGGAGGGCTGGTCACTTTGTTGGTGGTCGCTTTGCTGGCGGAGATGGCGGCTGCCATGCCCGCGGCCGGCTCCTTCCAATTCTATGTCAACCTCTCCTTGGGAGGCTGGGCAGGTTTTGTCACCGGATGCACTTACTGGCTGGCATTTTTGCTCGGTCCAGCAACTGAGGCCATAGTGGCTGGAGAGATACTGCACACCTGTTTTCCCGTCCTGCCTAACTATGTTTTTTATCTCTTGATAGCAGCACTGGTGATTTTGGTGAACGCTGCAGGGGTCCTGTTCTTCGGAGAGGCGGAGTTCTGGCTCAGCATGATCAAGGCTCTGGCCCTGGTGGCCTTCATCCTGGCGGGCCTCGCGGTTCTGTTCAGCCCTGCAGGCTGGCAGACTGGTTATGGCAATTTCACAGGCCTTGGAGGTTTCGCGCCAGCCGGCCTTGGCGGCATCTTCGGAGCGATGATGCTGGTGATCTTTGCTTATGGTGGAGCTGAGGCCATAGGCATGGCCTCCGAGGAGAGCAAGAGACCTGATAGGGATATCCCCAGATCCCTGATCGGAAGCGTGCTGATAATAATAATACTTTATATGGTTTCGACGGCTGTTCTGGTGAGCGTCCTTCCCTGGAACCAGGCGGGCATCAGCTCCAGTCCGTACACCGATGCCTTCCGCGCTTTGCTTGGGCCAGGCGCAGCCTTGGCCATGAACTTCGTGGTTCTGACCGCCGCCCTTTCCACCATCGGTATGGGTGTCTATGCCACATCGAGAGTTCTCTTCTCCATGGCCAGGGATGGCTACTTCCCGCGCGCCCTTGCTCGCATTGGAACCGCCGGGACGCCCTTGAACGCTATCGTTCTATGCTGTCTGGTTTTCTTCCTGGGGGCAATGATCTTCTACCTTTTCCCAAAGTTTGCCTACCTCTGGCTGGCAAGCCTGTCGGGATTCGGATTTCTATTCTCGTGGTTGATGATCGCCTTGAGCCAGCCGGGACTCAGAAGGATGCTGCAGGAGAACAGTCCGAAGAAGCTGACCTGGAAGGTGCCTTTCTTCCCGCGCATTCAGCGGCTGGCGGTGATCTTGATGGTGGCCATATTCGCCGCTCAGATCTTCTTGCCCGAAGGCAGAACGATTTTGATGACAGGAGGTGCCTGGATCATTCTGACATCGGTTTATTATAAGTTGCTGGTGCAAAGGAAGACAGGTTAGGATTGCTTTTTGTTCTTTTAATTTCGTGATCTGCATCAATGGAATCTCGAGTTCAGAGCG
The DNA here is from genome assembly GCA_964589745.1 of uncultured Methanotrichaceae archaeon. Taxonomy (GTDB): domain Archaea; phylum Halobacteriota; class Methanosarcinia; order Methanotrichales; family Methanotrichaceae; genus Methanothrix. Next base: position 13,075 of record CAZPUO010000044.1, on the reverse strand, counting down.
GTTGAGCTCAGGTGAGCTTGAGGCTAAGGATCAACCTGGCTATGGAGCTAAAATATGTTTTGCCGGTCAATGTTTTGCGGTTGAGCCGATTCCCAAAAAGGTGATGCCGTCTGGATGAGGACTGCACGTAAACCTTCTTTTGCACTTCGCTGCGATTTGTCGGGAAATCCAGGCTAGGCCAAGGGTCTAAGGCATGGCCGAGAATACCGCTTACTATGATAACAGGTCGTCCGCATTCTGGCCTAGCCGGGTTTGCGAAAAGCCCCGCCTGTCTGGCGCTAGGGGTCTTGCTAAATCGCCCAGGTTCATCGAATCAACTTTGTGCGAACAAAGGATTGGCATTCTAGGTGCTGATTGTGTTCGAAGTTTTGTTGCTCCCATTCTCAAAATATACGAACTTTCCATCCCTGATCTGCTTCAAGATCACAGGATAATGAGCGTTCCCTGATCCATCGAAGCTGACACTTCCCAGCGCCCCATTGTACTCTCTGTTCAGGTACCAGCGGTAGATGTCATCGCTCCGGCAGCTGCAATTCTGCGTCGCAGAAGCCAGAGTAACTATGGCATCGTAGGCCTCAGCGCCGAAAGCGGTAGGCTGTTTGTTGTACTTCTCTACGTATCTGGCAAAGAATGGGCCGGTGACGTTGTAGGATGGATAAGAATAAACCAAACCGTTCACTGCCGGCTCTTCGAGAATATCTGGCCTCTCGATGGGCCTGGTGCTGGCCAGAGGAGCATTTATCCCGAGCTGGCGGGCCTGGCGAGCGATGGAAGCTCCTTCCGCAGTGCTCAATAGAACAAGTAAATCTGGCCTTGCCTCTTTTATTTTTGTCAGCTGCATTGAGTAGTCAGTCTGATTAAGTTCGTAGCTCTCCATGCAGACGATTGTGCCAGGCATGCTGGTCTTTAGAATTCCTGACCAGGCGCGGCCATAGTCATTGTTCATGTAAATTATCGCTGTTCTGTTAAACCGTCGAAGGTAGCTTGCCAGGCATTCTGACTCTTCGTTCATGCTAACGGTAAAAACCACAGCTTTTCCGCTGCTGGTCCGATTGAAGGTGGCTGTACCGAGAACAAATTGAAGAATGCCTCTTTCGGCTGCCAGAGGGGAGATGGCATTGCTTATCCAGCTGGCACACGTGACCACAACGGAGGCATTGTCCTTGTCCACCAGCTTTTGGAAGGCGGCGATAGCCACTGGGTTTTGGCCAGCGCTGTCCTCGTAGATGACCTTGAATTTCCGGCCTGTGTCATTTAGCGCCATTTCCATGGCATTTTTCTCCTCAGAGGCAATATCCGCTTGAGCCCCGGTAAAAGGAAGAATTGCTCCGACGACCATGGGCTCCGTCTCATTCGGCGCGCACTGCGGCGTTCCAGGCGCCTGGATAATCATAACAGCTGTAAGAAGCAGAATAAAATATGCGGCAAGGCTTATGCACCTTTTCATAACATCCTCCTTTGCTCAAATCTTAGGCCAATGCCTTATGGTCGATGGGTAGCTCCTCCTGCGCTATGTAATTGAAACTTTCGACCGCAAGCTGCAAGGTGAAGGTGAAGTCCAAATTTTCGACTTGGCCGAGTTCTTACCAGTGAATCCGCCAGAGATAGTTACCCACTGCGAAGCTGTTAGTTGATCAGCGGAATATATTAACCGGAAGATGGCTAAATCCAATAACAGGATGGGTGCAAATGGCTAAAAGAAAGATCATCAGGATTGATGAGTCCCGCTGCAACGGCTGTGGAGAGTGCATCACAGCCTGCGCCGAAGGGGCGATAGAGATGAGCGAGGGAAAGGCGAGAGTTGTGAGCGACATCTTCTGCGATGGTCTGGGAGCATGCCTGGCCGTCTGCCCCGAGGGCGCTCTGACCATCGATATGCGTGAGGCTCCGGAGTTCGACGGGCAAGCCGCCAAGGCGCGTCAGAGACAGATCGCGCTCACGCCTTGCTCCATTCCTGTCAGCCTCAAGCCGGGCCAGGGCAAAAAGGCTCCTGTCGGTGCAAAGTCCGAACCTAGCCAGTCCAGCCAGCTCTCCAGCTGGCCCATCCAGATGAGGCTGGTCCGACCCCGGGCTCCATACCTCAAGAGCGCGAGCCTTCTCGTGGCTGCAGACTGCACAGCGTTTGCTTATCCTGCTATCCAACAGGACTTCCTCAAAGGTCGTGTAGCTCTGGTGGGCTGCCCTAAGCTGGACGAAACCGGCCTTTTCGTGGACAAGCTGGCAGAGATCCTCAAAGCTAATGAGATCCGCGACATAACCGTGCTGCACATGACCGTCCCCTGCTGCGCACAGCTCAACAGCCTGGTGGCAGAAGCAGTGAAGATCTCAGGAATCGATGTGCCTTTGAGGAGTTTTGTGGTAGGAATCGATGGTACTCTGATATCCGATGAATCTTGTGATACTTGATTGAACTCATGATAGCGGCCAAATCTGGACTGGTTAAACCAAACGTGTCAAACTGTGAATTGATTAGGCCGAATCGATTCCATTTCAGAATGCGAATCTAAGAGAAAAGTTTATTCAGTTACAGGCAGAGCTGTCTTCATGGACTTAGGCCGTCGCTTTGACATCGCTGTGGTAGCTTTCGTCTTTCTGGTCTTTCTCGCCACAGTGTACCTGACAAAAGATTTCCTCTCCACAATCCTTTTGAGCGTGGTTCTGGCCTTTCTGCTAAAGCCGCTCTATGCAGTTATCTATAGGATTACCAAGCACGGGCAGGTCTCCTCTCTGCTCTCGATTCTGATAGTGTTCGTCGTCATCCTGGCCGTCCTGCTGGCCCTTACCACTGTACTCCTGGCGGAGATATCTAATTTGGAGCAATCGGGGGCCATATCGAACGTCCAAGTCTCCACCATTACCCAGGACCTCGATCAATGGGTGCAGAGCAAGCTTCCTGCCTGGCTTTATCAATATCTGTATGATACCGGCTACAAATACGTGCAGGAGATCGGCGACATTCCTTCAACGGCCGCCACCTGGCTGTTTCCCACCGTAGAGCACGAGCTGACATCCTTTGCCACCAATCTGCCGGTGCTGTTCGCCCAGCTGATAGTGGCTATATTTTTTACATACTACATACAAATCGACGGCAAGATCATAGTAAGCAGGACCGTGGATCTGCTCCCCAAGGAAAAAAGGAGCATTGTTCACCATTTTCTTCAAGAACTGAATGGAATCTACAACACCCTATTTACTGTTTATTTCACCACCTCCATGCTGAGCGGAATCCTGGCAGCGATCGGCTTCTCCCTGCTTGGCATACCATATCCATCCGTGCTGGGCGCAGTCGTAGCAGTCTTCACCTTGATACCCCTGCTCGGGCCCCCGTTTATCTTTGTGCCTATGGCTCTTTATTACCTTTTGATAGGAAACCTGATTATGGGTCTGGTTCTGCTGATATTCGGGACGGTGATGCTGGTGATAGTACCAGAGAATATAATCCGGCCGCATCTGGCCATGAAGAGCGCCAGAATTCACCCTATCATCACCGTGCTGGCATACACGGCTCCCATATTTGTTGTGGGGATTATGGGCGTGATCATCGGGCCAACTCTCTATGGTTTTCTTCTTGCGGTTTACAGGTCGGTGATCCGTTATCGGGAGATTTGAAAGAGAGTTTTCCTGCAAAGTCGAGCCTTCCCTGCGTAAGCGCATGGCAGTCCATGGAAAGCTTTATCTCTTTTTATAGGCCACTATTTTAGTTCAGTTCGACGGAGCTTTAAAGATGGGTTTAGAGATGGGTTCGGAGAAGTGCGATGCCGTGGAGGTTGCGGAGCTGCTTTTAACCGCAGACATCTACAATCGCAAGGAGAATCTGACTGAAGACGACCTGCCTCCCAATATCCGCAAGCATTACTTCGATGCTGAGACCAAGAGCGTCAAAAGGCCTATTTATGTTACCAGCTCGGACGTGCAGGAGATTTACGGGATCGAGAACGTCAAGGAGGTCATAAAGGATCTGTCCTTTGTGGCTTTGGAAGAATTCGGATCCCAGCTGAGTCTAACGGTTTTTGATGTAGCAGCCAAATGGTTCGCCAACCAGAAGGATCTGGCGAGGATTAGATCAAACCCTGCTCTGGCTTTTTTTTATGAGAACTACAACTCCCTAGATGTTAGCTATGCTGAGGCCAAGAGCGGCAATAAACCTCTGAGCGCCGACCGGGAATGGATCGAAGCCAGGATAAAGGAGCTCTGTAAAGATCCCAAGGAGTCTGAGGATCTGCTCAAGCTCGTGTACATCAAAGCCCCTGAGGATGCAAGGGATAGCATCTCAGGTCTGGTTCTCACCGATGAGCAGAAGGCGGAGATAGAGAAGACGGGCAAGGCCCTGCAGAACAGGGAGTACCTGCAGGAGATCGGTCTTTATGAGATAGGAAAGCTGCTCTTTGTTGGTCCTCCGGGGACAGGTAAAACCTCCACAGCACGCGCTTTATCGAGCTGGTTCTCCTTGCCCATCGTGGAGGTCAGGCTCTCCATGATAACCAGCCAGTATTTGGGCGAGACGTCCAAGAACATAGACAAGGTCTTCGACCTGGCCAAGAGGCTGAGCCCCTGCATTTTGCTCATCGATGAGTTTGATTTCGTTGCCAAGACCAGGACCTCGGATGAGCACGGGGCCATTAAGAGAGCGGTCAACACCTTGCTCAAGGCCATTGACGAGATCAGCTTGGTCGAGCATGGCGTCCTTCTCCTGGCGGCCACAAACCATCCTCAGCTCCTGGACTATGCGGCCTGGAGAAGGTTCGACAAAGTGTTGAACTTCCCGCTGCCGGATGCGGAGATGAGGCGCAAGATTCTGGACAAGGTGCTCTCCCGCATCGATGCTGACGTGGACACATACGAGCTGGCCGAGCTGACGGAGGGCTACTCCGGCTCTGACCTGCGATTGGTGATCAGAGAAGCTGTCCTGAATACGCTCCTGGAGGACAGGCGGCGTCTCGTTCAGGATGACCTGCTGAAATCCATCCAGGAGTTTAGCCGCAGGGTCTCTGAATATAAACGGAGTTTTACGGCATGAAGGTCACGCTCTTAGGAACAGGTGACGCCATAGGCACCCCGAAGATTGGCTGCAAGTGTCCGGCATGCTCTGATGCCCTGCGGGGAGGACGAAGCCGCAGGATGAGGTTCTCCGTTCTCCTGGAATCGGATGAGGATGAGGGCAGGGTGCTGATAGACACGAGCCCGGATTTGCGATGGCAGCTCCTGAAGACGGACATTGCCAGCGTAGATGGAGTCATCTGGACCCATGCCCATTACGATCATTACGCTGGTTTCGGGGACTTCCACAGGGTGCAGAGCCACGTGGATGTTTATGCTCTGAAGGAAACCATGGATTATATCCTCAACTACCTCTATTTCCTGAACCCTGTGCGCCACGACGTCCACGCCTACGAGCCCTTTGAGATCGCGGGAATGGAGTTCACCCTCTTCAAGGTGAACCATCCGCCTGTAGAGACAGCAGGAGTGTTGGTAACCAACGGGCAGAAGAGATTGGTGATCACCAGCGACACCAACCTGGATATTCCTGCCCAGAGCCTGGAGCTAATGAGGAATGCAGACCTGATGCTGGCAGACGCCATCATGCCTCCCGGCTACAATATCAGCAAGCATATGAACGCCGAGGAGGCCGTGGGCCTGGCAGAGCGCCTGGGCGCAAAGGATCTGCGGCTTACTCATCTCGCCCACCTTTATCCACCGCATGAGATCGCTCTCAAGAAATGGCCTCTGGGTCACGATATGATGGAGATTGTGCTGTGAGAGGGCAGGTGGTTTTTTTGCGCTTGTTTCGCCTTGCAGCATCATCTTTTTTCGCTTTAGCTCTTTTCGCTTTGGTTCTTTTTTCTCTGGCTCTTCTTCCTGCAGGCGCTGAGGATGTTGATGTATCCACTTACCACGGTCCAGATTTCACTATTGCTTGTCCATCTGGATGGACGATTTCTGGCTCTGACACAGGCAACCACGTGAGCGGAAGCCTCATTGTAATGGGCCACTGTGATCGCATAACACTGAGCTGGATTCGGGACCCCGGGATGGACCTGGAGGAGATCCTGGATCAGATCGAGAGGTCTTACGATGGTGGAGATGTGAAGGTCTTATCTTCAGAGCGAGGAGAGGTTAGAATGAACGAGCAGACAGCGAAGACCTTGAACCTGGCATACGAGTTCAAAGAATACGGCTCTAAGAAGTTCTTCGCAGTCTGGAACTCCAGTCGATCGGACAGACTTCTCCTGGCATCGCTTTCGGGATGCAACGAAAGCGATAGCGGCAATCTTGCGCTCTTCGAAGAATTGATTGCATCCTTTGCCGATCTGGATAATCGAGACCTTGCGAAGCTTGGTCCGAGGCCGTCCGAAGGCGCCTGGCCTGTGGTTTTGGGAGATCTTCTCTCCAGCTATCACTACAAGGATGCAAGAACACTTCCGAGCAGAACGGTTCATGTGCAGGTCAAGTTTGAGCTTTCGCAGCAGAATGGCAGCTATACCCTCAGCTCTCAGGAGGAGCTCTGGGCGGACCTGGCGGAGATGGTAGTGGCCAGGGCCGGTGCGGTGGCGCAGATCTTGCAGCAGGCGGGATACGAGGTCCGGCTGGTGCAGCGTGGCGGAGAGATCGCTGTCGCCGTCCCCGACGCCACAGGCAGATGGCAGCAGGTATCCGTCAACCCGGCGTCTCCGGAAAGGATGGTGGGGGTTCTGGCCAACGGCACCTGGGAGGCGCTGATGTACCGCGACTTTGCGGATCTGGCCGAAGATAACGGCATCGTGGAAGGCTTTGATCTGGATAAACTGGTTCAAAAGGACTGCGAGCCCTCCCGGTACGCTGAATTGAAGACTCCGGCAAAGACAAACCAATCATGGCTCGACGGGCTGCAGGAGGTGCTGGAGAGCTATGATTACGATAAACATTATGAGGAGAACGTATTCGATTGCTCCAACACTGCACAAATTTGCTGGAGTTTGCTTCAGAAAAAGGGCTATGACGCCAGGCTGATGATGAGCTACAAAGGGCATCTGCTCGATCCGCACATGTGGATTGTGGTGAGATATCCGTACGAATCAAATGGGTATGTCGCGGTGGAGACTGCGAACACGGATGCGAACAAGAGGCTGGTGCATTTGGGCAGGGTTGTGACTGATGCGGCTTATTTCAAAGGCATCATGTACAACTCCAGCGCGCAGTTCTCAAGGCTGCACCCGGAGGAAGGGATGGGCTAGATTTTGTTGAAATATTTTGATAAGCGCCAACCTATCCGTTTTTTATCAGTCCCATTTCCGCCAGCCTCTGGTCGACCCTCCTGTTAATGATCTCCATTATGCTCAACTCGTCCAGGCCCAAGGTATCCTGTCTCAATTCCTTCCGCTCAACCTTCCCATTCACTTTCTCAAATATCCTCATAGGGTAGTGGAAGAATGGCTTTTCTCCCGCCCGCAGCCGCCTTCTGGCCTCCCTGAGCTCGAAGGCGAAGCCATCCGTCTTGCCAAAGCCATCCTTTATAAATCCTTCTTGGCCGAAGAAGAACCGGCTTAAGGCCGCTTTGGCTAAGGGAGTCAGCTTGATTGACTCCTCCTTTTCGGACGTTGCAGGCTTATCCCTCTTCTTGCCTTCATAAAACAGGTCCTCTACATTTTGGTTCATATACTGCAGGGCAAGGGTGATCACTTTGCAGAACCTGTTCTCCAGGGTGCCCTCCTTCTTGTGGGCCTCAGGATCGCCTCCGTAGGGATTACGAAGCATGATCAAGATCTCATCATCCCCATCGCCCATCTTCCTCAGGACCCAGATATTTTCCGGTTTGAGCCCCGACTGTGTAGAGAGCGCCTGCCTTATCTTTTCCGAATCGATGAATCCCCGACAAAAGACGACGGCCGAATCTGCCTTATCGGGCGTACAGCCGAAGAGCTTTCCTTTGGTCAGAGCACTCCTGACCAGCTCCTCAGGATCTGACCTGCTGGCTTGGGACCAGTAAAGGGGCACAAAGAGGGGCGGCCTGGATAGGCCTCCGGAGAAGTTTTGAGCTATCGCCTGGCTGGGCGGAATCTCTCCAGGATAATCGCGGGCGGCAATCATGGGCCGCATGATCTTATAGATGAACTTGTTTGCGGAGGTGTAGTCGTTGCCGAACTGTTCCATCAAGGTCTGGTTGTCCACCAAGATCACCCCGTTGGCGCCGTTACTCTTGGTGAGCAGGTCATAGATGGCGCTTATGGCAGCCAGATTTCTCCTGCCCTCTTTCGAAAACTGTGACCTGTCGGCAAAGTCGCCCAGCTCAGTGAGAATCCCCAGGACGAAGACGGGATAATCGGCCTTTCCCTCATTTCTGATATGGTTGATGATGGGATTGATAAACCCGGTTCCGGTTCCTCCTCCAAAGGAGACTATGAAAAGAACTCCGTCACACTCGCCACCGCCTAGGGTAGTGTAGGGCCTGATTACATCCCATGCGCCATCGAAGATGGGGTTAGGGTTCTGCTTGAGGGAGGTATCATGATTATCATTGATCCTTTGGTTTGGTGATGAATCCATTGGGTCCTCCAGGATGCTTGAGAGACCTTGGGTCAATGCTCCGTTCGTCTGGGTTGCCATCCGCTGGATCTCCTCATCGGTATCGAAGATCTCGAAGATCGCCTTCAAGTACTGAGCATCCCTGACGAATCCTTGCTTTTTCACGTCGTAGCCATACTTTTCCCTGACCAGCACGTGAAGCTTGGATCCGTCTTGAACCGCATCGTGGGGGATGGAAAAGCCTGGATAAGCTCCTTCCTTGAGATCTCCAAAGAAGCTCTGGATGTTCTTGGCATCATTCTTGTCAGCCTCAAGCCAGATTCCCTTTATCCTGCCCGGGGATATGTACTCCGCCTTGGTCATTCGTGACAGCCACTTCCAGTCCAGGTCATCATTTCCCAAGAACTCCTTGGTTATCTTGCCGCCCGCTCCACCAATGCCGACAATGCACAACTTCATCTTCGTCCCTCCCAGGCTTCTTTGTAAATGGGGGCCACCAGCACAACCATCGAGACCACCAGGAATGCCAATGCCAGGGTTTCTGCAAGCAGATCACGCCCAGGATAGATGGTGCCGACGAAGGCTGAGAAGAGTATTGAGATGGAAAGGGCGGGAACCGTCAGACCGATGAATTTTTTCGTATTCTTGGATAGAGTGTAAAAGCTGTAAAGTTCGGTAAGCTTAAACCCTCTGTAGTGTTCGGGCAGCAGCTTGTCCAGGGCGAGGATCACTGTGGCTACCACTGTTGCGATGATAGCGCCAAAGATGAAAAATCCCATAAAGCTTGATGCCACGACCGGTATCTGCATGTAGCTGTAGGACAGGGAGGTTGGCACCAAGAGATACAGATAGGCAATGGCTACGAAAAGCATCATCCAGGCAACCAAGGCGAGGGCGGTGAAGTTTGAGCCTTGGGCGATGGTCATCTCCCTGTAAAAGGCATCCTTAGAAACACAGCAGTGTTCCAAAGCCTCTATCCTCCTGTGAACCGCATTCAAGTTTTTGATGTGCAGCCCCGCTGCCCCTGCCAGAATAGCTACCAAGAAGACGGCAATTAGGGTTAAAAGGTCCATATTCAACCTCCTCTCCTAAACATGGCCGAGATCTTGCTGGAAATGTCGTTGCCTGATTTGGGGGGGGCTTGTCTGTTCGCATTTCCTTGCTTACCGGATGCACTCTCCTGGGATTCGCTTCCTCGCCTGATGTTCCTTTCAATGAACAAGCCTGCTCCCAGGATCATCAGTAGCATCAAGGCCAAATTCAGGATCATTACCGGATGATATATGGCGTAGGGTACGATCTTGGGATTGATACTCGGACCTGCAGCTTCTACTGTATCCATGCCGCTCTGATCACGCTCGGAGAACTTAACTCTGTAGGAGGACGACTCATTAGCATCGGTGACGACAAAGGGCTTGGTCTGGTTGAAGTAGATCACCTGAGACTCTGGGCCGACTCGAACGGTCTTGCTCTCCACCACAGTCCACGGATTATTCTTGGTATTGGTGTAAAGGGTAAAGACCACATCGAATTCCTCAGGATTAAGGTTCTTAACCCGTACATTAAATGTGTACCACTGCCACCAATAGTAGTTCTCGCTCTCAGCGGTAAAGTCCAGCTTGTCCACGAAGAGCTTCGGCCCCCGCCGGATAGTTGGGCCATCCTGGATTGCTGTCTTGTTGGAGTTTATTCCGTCGTCGAAGCTGTAATAGTAAGTGAAGTTCTTTCCGGCGTCAGCCTCGCCAAAAAGGCCGTACTCGTTAGCCTTGAAGCTGACTGGTCCACTGCCTTTCACCTGTTGAGTTATATTCTTCAGCTCCGTTATACCCTGCTGGTCGAGAACGTGCAAAGTGACGTTGAGCATATCGTCGTCCAAGTCTTCAATGCGGGCCTTATATTCGATGGGATCGTTGTACCTAACCCCGCCAGAGGGAGTAATCGTGAGGTTGCTCATCTTGGGCTGGCTGTTGGTCACATTGAAGACCAGCTCCTGATAGTAAGGCGGGTAAACTCCGGTGTAATTGGAGGTGTACCATTTATTTACACCGTCGCTGATCTTTACTCTGACCTTTTCCTGGCCGGTGGTCTTGAGATAGCCGAAGGAGGGCAAAATTCCCCAATTCCGAATAGTGGTATTGGTTTTCTCATCGTATTCGTTAGTCTGTACAATCTCCGGCATGGAGTTTAAACTTCGGAATTCCCTTTCTCCTGGATCAAGGACCTCAAGGTAAAGATACAGAACTCTTCGAATCTCGCTTGGATTTTGATTGGTTATTATGGTGGTGATGTCCAAAGGCTCGTTCCTGGTTATTGTGGTGTTGTTCCCTTTGTAATACATCAGCACGGTCGGAAGCACGTACTCATCCGAGGTAATGGGTTCCTTCCATAGCAGCTTCTTCATATCCTCGAACTTTTGCGGCTTCTGCGCCTTCCCTTCCTGCAGCGCCTTGAAGATCCGGTCAAAGTCAATCTGTTGGTGGCCGCCTCCACTGCTGCTGCCTCCACCCGCATCTACAGGGATATCGACATCTCCCTGGACCGGCAAGGCATTGATAAAGAGGATTAAGATCAAAATAAGGACTATTTCCTTCATCTATTTCTTCCTCTCGTCGACCCGAATGGTCTTATGCCAGGGCTGGTTCTTCCACACCAGAGTGATCCACTCCTGCTCATCGGAGGCGTAGGTTTTGATGAGGCCCGATCTAACCCAAATTATTCCATCATCAGTATAAATAAGCTCCATCTCGACGCCCGGACGGGTTGATCTCACTTCTGCCGAGTAGTCAAAAGTACCTGGACCTGCCTTCTTGTAGCTCTCATTTCTAACAGCTACATCAATCTCCGGACCTTGGAACTCCGCCAAAACAACGTCATCCATTACAAAGCGATATCTTCCCATACCTAGCACATCTGGGGATGTTTTAAAGGAAAGGTTGGGCCATACTAAGTTGCCCTTGTCTCTTTCGAACTCCTGTGTCCCCTGTCCTGCCCAGATATTTGATCTTGGAGGCAGTATCTCCAGCTCTATATTGGAGGTTGGCTTGCTGGTGGCAACACTCGCCGTGTAGGTGAAGGGCGTGTAGATTGTTCCGTTCGGCGGAGTCACCAGGGCTTGGATATTCACAATGCTCAGGTTTGGCCCAATATAATACATTCCCGTCCTATTCTGGCTGGTATCGAAGTATGCCTCAGATCCAGGATAATGGAAACTGAAATAGTAGCTAGAAGGTCCAAAAGCCTCCTCTTGTGATGTGACTGTGATATCTTTCCATTTCAGACTGTCCCATTGCGAGGTATTTCCATAGTTCTCTCTTCCGGCAGGGACGTACTTTCTAGTCCCTACGTCAAGCACATTAAGGACCACGTCAATGGGGCGTGAGACGTTCAGCTCCAGAGAATAGGTGAATTTACTTTCAGGGGTGCCTCCGAGCGGAGCCACGCTGGCGTTATTGAACTCCAACGTCACTGGCCAGAAAGGCCCTTCAAAGACCGTCGAATTCTTTCGGCTCACGAATTTGTAATAAGCTATGTTGAAGTCGAAGCCCAAGGTGTTGCCTTCCCATTTCAAGGTCTGCAGCTGGCTTGGAGTGGTGTATTCTCTTGACCCAAGATCTGTCCACGGGCCTTGAGGAGAAGGTCCCGCCTTTAGGCTGACGTTGTCTTTGTAGCTTCCAAGGACTGTTACCTCGTAGCTGTAGGTGTCTTTGTTGCTGCCCTGCTTAGGGGTGACATCCGCGTTCTTGAACTCGAAGAAGGTCTTAAACAGCCTGGGATGCCCTTCATAGTTTTCCAGAACGATAGGCTCTCCGATGAACTGAGTGATCTTCGCGCGATACCATGCTCTGTCCCAGACTCCTGTTTCGTTCTTATCTGTGAGCCATCGGCCAAAGTCTCCCTGTCTCAAATCAGGGGATGGGAAGTTCACTTCAAAACGGAAGTCTTTTGCCTCTCCTTGCCCCAAATAGAGGCTCATGTCACTAATGCTGAATTTTTTGGATATCGTCATGTCGTTGAAATCCGGGCCGATCTCTAGCTCTATATTTTTTATGGCTATGGGATTTACTGGTTGAATGTGAAGGTCGTACGTGATAGGCCGGCTGGCTTCAAAGGGCTCTACCATCCCCCGCTGATCGAAGGATATCCAGGCTGAATCTTCACATTGTGCCGAGAAAATGCTGAATAAAAGAATTATTATGAGATAAAACACAGCACTTGGTGAGATCATTCCAGTCACGCCCAGATTAGTTGACATCTAACTGGATGAGCAGTCGATGCAGATATATAATCTTTACGTCTTTTGACGTGCTGTCTTGCTGCCCAATAATGGAAAAAGCCATCCATGTCACCTATATTATTTTATTTGTTATAATTCAATTCGCTCCTAAGATAAATAACGGTGCTATTTAGATTTTTTGGAGGTGAGCATCTAATATGAAGCGACTGAACGTGTCGGAGCTATTCGACAAGGTTCTGTTCACACAATGTTGATTTTATTCTTATTTTTTAATTAAATTACTAACCATTTAATACTTAGGGAGCGCGGAGGGTCACGAATTCCCCAACCTTCAGGTTGGGG
>CAZPUO010000043.1:0-14650 GCA_964589745.1 uncultured Methanotrichaceae archaeon | reverse complement strand
CAGCATCCGTTCCATAACCGCAGGTGCTGATTGCTATCACACCTCGCGCTTTCGCGTCCAGCGCACAGGCAATAATGGCGACGCGACCTCCATTGCTTTCTCCAGCATAAATTATCAGGTTGGGATCGATTTCAGGGAAGCTGCGCAAAATCTCTGCAGAGGCGAGGGCATCGTACACCATCTTGTGCTCTGTTGGCTCCATGCCTCTCAAAAACAGCTGTAAGTCTGCCTGAGGATTGGTGGCACCCAAATTTCGCTGATCCAGGGTTATGGTGGCGTAGCCGAGGCCGCAAAAGTATTTTGCCAGCCCTTGTTCCCGCTCTTTGGTTACGGTTGCCCCTGGTAGCAGGACTATGCCGGGGATACTCTTGTTTTGATCTCCACTATCCTTTTCGGGCTGGGGCATTCTCAAAAGTCCCTCTATCTGTTCTCCTCTGCTTGTAAATTGAACTTCGTATAGCGTCGAGTTGCTTGTGTTCTCAGATGGCCTCAAACTGTAGTCAGGAACTGACAGCGAATATTCCAATAATCCATCTTCAGTCACCCCCCAATCTTTGCCCTTTGAGACCAAGCCGGAATCCGAAAATAGCAGCACACAAATAAAGGCAACGACGATCAGGCCCAGTGCCAGCCATCGCACCGCCCCGTGGTCATCCATCTCCCTGTGTCACCCTGTCCCAATTCCAATGAATCAGTCTCAAGGATAAAAGACCTGCGTCATACCAAGACTGTTTGAGCACATCCGTTGAAGCTCTCGATAGGTCCGAAAACGGAGCAAAGTGTCCGAAAAAAAGCGGTCGAACAATGCCGGAACAGATTTTTGCTTCATCTCTCAGATGCTTGGAATCCATACTTCTTGCGTAGGCAGCTTGACCAGCTTACCTGATTCATCCAGTTTATAACCGATGGGGATTTTTCCCCAGCTCCAAAGATCTCCTGCAATTTTCTTTTTTGTATTGTTGGTTTGATTCATGCTGATATTGGTAGCGTTGAACGATTGGTTGGGCATGTTGGTTACATTGGATATGTTAGGTATGTTGGTCGTGTTGGATATATTATCGACCAGGCTATCTAGTATCGACATGCCGGTATCTTGGCCGATATGGACAGGTTCAGTCCCCTGGCAGTTTAAAGCCAGGGTCAAGACGGTCAAACCAAATATTATAAGCTCTCTCATATCGTTCTCCTGAAAGCTCTCTCTTGCATCATATCCCTTAGATTAATCCTTTTTGTTGATCTGTATCTTTCTTGTCCCTGTATTTCTTCATTTTCCCTTCAGCGCCCCTCCAGGTTCGATCCTGAAGGGACTGAAATGGCATAGAAGCTGAAAGGACGATGATCTGGCAGGTTGATTTCCATTAGCCCGTAAAAATCGTTAGCCTTGGATCTCAACGTCGCTTCGATATAGTACCAGTTAGTACCGATCATTTATGGGTTATTTCTTTCCCTAATGCAATCCATCCGGCTGGAATTCTTTTTCTATGCCTGAAGAATCCGGCGCTTTTTCTTTGCCGAATAAGTCATGATCCAGCTTGCTCTTTAAGATGCCATAAACCTGTTCTGCCCCTACAATTTCCACCTTTTCCAGATCCCATTCGGACAGGTACATCAAGAACGGCCGAGACTGATTGCCGCCCAGTCCCCCGTGACTGCCGATCAGCTCCTCAAAGGCCGCCACTTCGTCCTTTTCAGAATCATAGAAGCTGTTGATCAAAATATCTGGAACATGCCTGAAGCCAGCAGTTCTCCTCAAATGATCTGCAGCTCGCGGTCCAAAATTGGAAAGGGGGTTTAGGCCATCGACCCGATCCTCGGCCAGGTAGTAAATACCTCCAGCACCCATCACCAGAGGGCCGTGCTCAACAGATCGGACCATCAAAAAACCAATACCTTCGTGCTTTCGCAGTTCTGGAATAAGACTCGGGAAGGCCATCATAATCTGCTCGTAGCTTGCTGTTCCTTTCCAATCTGTCAAATATATCAGACCCAGGTTGCCAGAGGCCAGCACCACCACGCGAGCATCTTTTTCGGGGATCTTCGCGTCCTCTCGGCCGTACCGCTCCATCGTAGCTTGGCGGATTGCGGATCTGGTCAAAGCCTTGCCCTTTTCGACCGGGTAGCTCAGTGCCTGGCCGAAATGGTCCTGGTTGGTGTCGAGCTGGCTGTAAAGGGGCAGATCCTCAGGTAGGAGGCTCTTCACCAGCTCTTCCAGAGTAATTCCATATCGTTGCTTGAAAGTGGCTCCATTACTTTGGCCGTGATCCGAGAGCACTATGAAATGATAAGGCCGGGACGATTCTATTGCTGCCTTTTCCATCCAAAAAAACTGTTTATCGAGTTTTCTCAAGGCGAAAAGCGCATCATCGTCTTCTACGCCCAGGTGATGAGCTATCTCATCGTATCCTACGTATGTCGCATAAATTGCATCGACTTTCCCCGTAGCTATATTTCCTATAAGTGTGAAAGTTGCCATCTCTCGCAAGAAGACGTTTATGAAAGCGCGGGTAATGGGATAAAACCCAATGTGAGTGAGTCGGGGCCGAACGTCATTCCTCCACTGTCGCCATCGGGCGTGAAGCTCCAGGAGAACATCCCAGGCGGTCAGCACCAAGGTGCGGATGAGGTTATAAGGTTCCGAGTAGAAGAAGTACCATGCTGAATTGTAAAATCTTCCCATATCGGTCAGCTGACTGTAGGTGAACATCACACTGGCCGCATCCCCTGAGAATAGATTAGAGCAGCTGGCACCATTCACAGCCAGTAGCCCGTGCCCGTTGGAGATGCGCTTCTCAAGCTCAGGAGCATCTCCCAGACCTGTTGATACCATTATTCTGTTACCATTACCTTTCTCTAACCAGCGGAAGGCCGGCATATCCTGATTCTTTCCGTGCAGTATGCCTGCTTGGCAGGCGCCGGTCTGACAAGATAGGTCTGTCTCCCAACCAAGGATTTTATGGCTGCCTTCCTTGAGCCACCTTGACAAAGTCGGCATATGGCCTTCGCTGATAGCTTTGCGCAAAACCTTCTCGGATAGCCCGTCTATTTCCAGAAAGACGAAACCGGGTTTGTTGCTCGTCTCATTCTTTGCTTTCTTTCCCGCCTTCTTATGAACCACGGAGCGAAAATAAGCGGCGTCGTCATCTATGGTCAGGATGCCGGATACCATCATGTTAATAACTGTCACGCCGATGAGAGTGAGGATTTTCGGCCAGAATCCAGGAATGATGATTCCCGGCACGAAATTTAGGGCCAGCCCGATCATCAAACCGTTTAACAACAGAGTGCCCAGGCCCAAAGTGAATACCAGGAAGGGAAGGGTAATGTAGGAGAGGATAGGCCAGAGAACGGCATTGATGAGGGATATAACAATCACAGCGGACAGGGCAGCGTATAGGTCTTTCACCGTCACATCTGGAATTAACCACCCTATCAGCACCAATCCAAGGGCCGAACTGAACCATATTACCAAAGTTCGCGCCAGCCCGATCAAATGACCTTTTTCGATCCCGCTCATCTATTTTAACCTTCTTCAGCTATGACATCAAGCTTCTCAGGCTATCTTTCTTGTTTTCTCAGGCTATCTTTCTTGTTTTCTCAGGCTATTTTTCTTGTTCTCAGGCTATCTTTGGATTATTTCGCTCCGGTTCCCCATTAAGCTTCTCCGGCGTGAAGAGAAAAGACCGTTATCTCCGGTGGGCAGTTGATTCTTGACCAGATCAAATTTGTCCCTAACCCTCGATTGGTGTACTGAACCATATCTCCGACTTGATATCTGCCCAGAGGATACTTTCTGAATAAATAGCTTCGGATGGGAGTTCCCAGCCCAGGAATCACTATCTGACCTCCGTGAGAATGGCCGGAAAGCTGCAGGCAAAACCTACCCGTTCGGGCGCTCACATCGGCAAAATCTGGCTCGTGAACCATCAAGATAGCCGGGCCAGAGGAAGGCAGCTTATTCAGCACCAAATCCAATTGGTGCTTGTTCGCTATGATGTCATCCAGGCCAGCTATGTGCAACATGGCACCGCCTCTGGAAATGGTGAAGATATCATTGCATAGCTCTATGACATTGCCACTTTTGATAAAGCGGCGGACATTATCTGCACCCACCCAGTGATCGTGATTGCCAAGGATCGCAACTGTGGCATCCCTGGGATGCAATCTTCCCAGAGATCTGGCCAGTTCATCTGCAAAATCCTCGAAGATGTAGGAGACGAAATCTCCGGTTATGGCCACAAGATCCGGATTCTGCCGATTAACCAGATCCACAACCCCTTCCAGGCGTTCTGCCGTGATCCATTGGCCAAGATGGATATCAGAGATGTGCACTAATCGATATTCATTAAAGGCTGGATCAAGTCCCTGGATAGCCAGAGGAATGGAGATAATCTGGAATTTTCCTGGATCAAAGCTGGGATTTCCCAGCCTGGCATGAAGACGGCATCTTGCCCGTTGGAGCCTCGCTTGCAGCGCAAAACTGAGACGGTGGCCCAGTGGATAAGGACAGGAATTGGGATCGCTTGACACTTCACTTTTAAAGCCCACAGATTTCCCTCGTCCGGAGGGTTCTATCTTGGCAGCAGGCTTGGGAAGTCTTCTGGTGACTTTTTTCACCATCTTTAAAGAGTAAGACTAACAATTAAAGCTTTTGCCGTGGATAATTGTGACTTCAAGCATACGGGATATAATGCCGTTGTAGGCACGGCATAGTCCCAATTTTGCAGGATCGCAGGATTCAATCTTTTTGCCGTTCCGGTCTCATTAGGCCGGATCACCGTTAATTTCGAAAAAAGGAACGAGGGAGCAAGACCAGTGAGCAAAGATAAGATGAAACGCCAGCAGCTTTGCCCCTTACTGTCCAGGTCGCGTTGGAGATCAGACGTATATTCTATCTTTCCCATCATAAGGCGGCGAAAAGACGCAAATGAGTTCAAAGTTTTCCGTACCCGCAGCTGCGAAGTCGTGAACGGTTCCCGGAGGAATATAGATCATATCTCCAACTTTGATTAGGTGATCCTGGCTGGCAATGGTCATGTTGGCCTGACCCTTGATTATATAATCGATCTCATCTCTGGCCGTATGGTAGTGGCTCCAAAGCGATGGCCAGGAGCTATCTGGGTCAGGTTGACGGAGGCATTATTTTCCAGACCCACCATCTTCGTCAGGACTCCGACCTTGGGATCGAGGGGATTTTCTTCGGCGAACTGGAAGAGGTTCACCTGAGTAAACTCCGTGCCCAATCCTTCGCTGACATTGATACCTTGGGATTTTACAGTGGTTCCATTGCTCGCATTGGCCTGGTCCTGGGTCTCCTGAAGCGCCAAAGCCATAGTCAAAGCGCAAGCGAAGGCTATGATCGATAATATTGCATATTTTTCATATGTATCTCCTCAGCGCTAGGCCATTATGCAATTGTCTAGCTTTGGAAAACATAGGCGATTTGTGCTATAAGCTTTTTGCAATTTTCATTTTCATAAATTAAATTCTATTCGGTTTTTGTCGGTAATGCGTCCCGCCAATGAATGACGGATCGCTAAATACATTTGCTCATCACAGTTTCTGATCCACTGCAGAAGGTCAGGCCTGTAGCCTCGAAAAAGGCAAATACTTTGCAGATTTTCATTATAGGCGAGATGATGAGATGACCCGCAGAGGGTGGATGATTTGGCTTCCCGGAAGAAAGATAGGCATCGTTGCGCTTTTAGCGGTGCTGCTCCTTTCTTTTGGTGCCTTGGCTGATATAAAAGTCGAAGGCTGGAGAGATCAGAGCTACGATTATATAATCTCCAACGTGAATGATTTCCCGGACTACGTATTCCTTACCAGCAGCGCCATCTGGGGATGGGATTATGCGTCCCTTATCAATAGCACGGGCTCCTTTGGAGGAGGATACAAGCTGGACAGCTTCATAGTCCATGCCATGAGGGCTTCGGACTTTAACCGGGACAAATTCTTCAGCCAGAGAGATGAAAACGATCGGGAGACCGTCAACTGCACTGGATACTGCCAAGACAACCCAAAGATCGTCTCTTCGAACCTAACGCTCCCGAAGTCAATTTCCGTGGAAGAGATGATCCCTCTTGAAAAGATAGAGGTCTACTTGAAGGTTGATGGCATCACGGATCAAGCCCTGAACATCTCCAAGATCAAGATGTTATACTACTACGAGAATGGCACCGTTCAGGAGCTTCCTCCTGAGGAGGGATAACATTCAAGAGCAGGTTCCTCAAGGGTTGTTAATCTCAAAAGCATTAATTCAATGTTGATACTTCCGCAGCATGAATTACGGAGCTCGGGTATCGCGAACGTGAATTCCAGAACTTGGTTAATCAAGGGGCAAGAAATCCAGAGCTTGGTCAATCCAGGAGTATGAATTCCAGCTTAGTACTCACAGGGCAAGAATTCCAGAGATTGGTAATCCAGAATCATGACATTCAACCTTTTTTCAAATCTCACTTATAGTGTCTGGTTCTTCGGCATCCCCTTCCTGGCTTTTTTGGTGATGATATTAATAATATTAAGACGAAGAATGTGTAGTGAAGGGCTTGCGAAGGCAGGCTTCTGGAAGAGGAAGCGAGGCGAATGATTTTTCTTCAATCCTTGGCTTTCGCCCTTCTACTCACCATCTTGACTGAGTATGCGGTCTATCTCCTAATCGTGCGAAGAGATCCGTTTCAGCTCCTTTTATATTCCGTCCTGATCAACTCTTTCACCAATCCCCTCTTCAACTACCTCTATAATTATCAGTTCCACGAGCTTTATCCTCTGGAGATAGCAACGGCGCTGGTGGAGAGCGTATTGATCGCGCTCCTCATGGAGGTGAGTCTTCCCAAAGCCTTACTGATATCGTTGACCGCCAACCTGGCTTCTCTGCTGGTCGGCCTACTTGTTTTCGGCTGAAACATTTTCAAGACTCGAAGTGCAGGTCAAAATCCGTCAGTCTTTTTGATGCAATAATTTCCTCTCCAGACCGATCTCCATCCAGGCCCAGGCCCAGACCACGGCCTCAAAGGCCCTGATCAGATCTCCTGTTTCCAAAAAATAGCGAGAGTCGCAAAGGTAAGCGGAGATGTTCTTCAGGAAATGCTCGTCTCCCGAGATTCCGGCGAAGAGATCATCCGCTCTTTCCAACCACTTCAAGGTCTCAGTGCGTAGATCCTCTTCCAGGCTTCTTTTCGGGCTCATGGAATACCCTTGCTATCCAGTGATCGCCCTGGAGCTATTATCGGACTCGATGACTTTGGTTACCTGTCTCTCATCCACCTCGACTGAAACCATGGTCTTGATCCCGTATCCTTTGGATCTAAGCCTCGACGCGCCATCTCCTCGCTGTATTACCACTACAACATCCTTCACCACAGCTCCCGCTACTTTTAGAGATTCAAGAGTGGCGAGGAGCGTTCCTCCCGTACTGATCACATCGTCCACCACAACAACTCTATCTCCCTTCTTGATGCCGTTCAGGAAGAGCTGCGACTTGGAGTAGCCCGTCACCTGACTGACCTCGATCTCGCCTGGTAGTCCGTACTTGCGCTTGCGGATTATCACCAGAGGGATGTCACAGATTATGGAGAGAGCGATGCCGATGGGAATTCCCATGGCCTCAACAGTCACGATCTTGTCCACCTCCAGATCGGCAATGCGAACGATGTGGCCCACTACCTCGCGGATCAGCTCCGGCTTGATCTCGGGCACGCCATCAGTGATGGGATGTATGAAATAATTGTAGCTCCCCCTCTTGAATACGGGAGCCTCCAGCAGTGATTTCTTGAGCCTTTCCAGCATAGATGAGCCTCCTATTCTACCAGGATTTAGATATCATGGACTTAAAGATGTTGGACGTCGACAAAAAAGCTGATTCAAAGGTCATGTCCGCCGGAAAGGAGCCGGGAGGAAGTTATATTTCATTTCAGATCCTTCAATTATGGGGTGAGTGATTTGAATAAGGACCCAGGTTTTGGCACACGCTGTATCCACGCCGGAGAAGGGCATAATCCCTTTGGGGCTCATGCCACGCCCATTTACCAGACATCTACGTTCGTGTTCGAGAATGCCGAGCAGGCGGCATCGATCTTTTCCGGCGGTCCTGGATACAGGTACATTCGCTCTCCGCCCAACACGCCCACGCATGAGGCTTTGGTCAAGAAGATCAGCTCCCTGGAAGGAGCCGAGGCCGGGCTGGTCTTTTCTTCGGGAATGGCGGCGGAGACGACATTGGTTCTCTCGCTGCTGAAAGCTGGAGACCACCTGCTGTCAGGCGATGTCATTTATGGCGGAACTTACGGACTATTCTCATCCCTTCTCAGCAGATTTGGAATAGAGGTCAGCTTCGTGGATACCACTGACCCGGGAAAGGTCAGGGCAGGCTTGCGGGATAACACCAGATTGGTTTTTCTGGAGTCGCCTGCCAATCCCACCATGGCTGTCTGTGATATTCGCAGGATCAGCGAGCTGGCCCGTGAGGCAGGAGCAGTATCCGTGGTGGACAATACATTCGCCACGCCCTATTTCCAGCGCCCTCTGAAGCTTGGGGCTGATGCCGTTGTAGAGAGCTGCACCAAGTACATCGGCGGCCATGGCGACCTGCTAGGCGGAGTGGCAGTGGCATCAAAGAAGCTGATCAAGAGCTTGAAGCCGCAGGCGATTTTGACTGGAGGTACCATGGGAACTCACGAGGCCTGGCTCTGTCTTAGGGGCCTGAAGACCTTGCATCTGCGAATGGAGAGGCATGCGCAGAATGCTATACGACTCGCGCAGTTCCTGGAGTCCCATCCCAAAGTGGAGAAAGTGAATTATCCCGGCCTTGCCAGCCATGCGCAGCACGAGGTGGCAAAGCGGCAGATGAGTGGTTTTGGAGGCATGCTCTCCTTTGAGCTGAAAGGAGGCCTGGAGGCGGGGCGCAGGCTCATGAACCGCCTTGAGCTGTGCAGCCTGGCGGTCAGCCTTGGATCAGTGGACACTCTTATCGAGCACCCTAGCTCCATGACCCATGCTGTTGTGCCAAAAGAGATGCGAGAAAGGCTGGGGATAAGCGATGGATTGGTGAGAGTATCGGTAGGAATCGAGGATGTAGAAGATATCGTGGCCGATCTGGAACAGGGTCTGGGTACAGTGTGAGCTTTGACAGATTGATCCTCTGGAATTGCTGGCTGCATTGAAACTGCTTCAAACTTATTTTTCTCCCCGCATGGCCGAACTATGCTGAATCTCGCCCAGACCTTAGCGTATTGCGGCTGGAGCTTTGACGTATCGAGCACTTAATTTCAGGATTTTTGAACGCAATCTTTAAATATTCGTCGAACACCGTAATAATATATCGTCGAAAGTCGTTAATAGTGATGTCCGCAATTCTGCAGACAAGAATCCATTAGTTCGAGAACATGTCCGCTACGACCACCACAGTTAATAATATAACTCGGATTCGAAAGATGCTGTATAGTGATCTGATGCTATCTCATTTTCTCATCAGTAGCTCGCACGCAGCCCAGCGATATCTTCAGGATTGCACATATCAATATGCAGAGCTGGAGGAGATTGGTGAAGATCGGGCAGTTCGCCTTTTACAGGGGCTCACCAATAGGTTTTCAGGGTTCTCATGTTGACACTTTGTTCTCCGGCTTTGGACCAATTTAGCGGAATAGCTGATCAAGTTTAAAGATATCGAAGGTTCATAGACAATTGAGGGGATTTTACTGGGTATCGAAATAATCAGACCAGAAGAGGAGGCTTTGATCAAGTTCCTGAACTCCAGGGGCAAGTACTTCAGCATCTCCGATCCCGATGGGCTGCGGCGACTATCCAGGCGCTTTTCGCTTTCGGAAAAGGATGTCCGGGAGACGCTGCGTGCCTCGGGCTTCGACCTTGTGTTGAGGATACCGATCAAAGCCTACTGGATACGAAAAGAGGTTCTGCTCGAAATACCTGAGAAGAACGGAGCAGAGCTGGAACAATGAGGGGATTCCGGCTAAGAAGCAGACACAGCCCGATGCCAGACTTCATATAGCGTAATGCCCTGGTTAATATATGCCCCCGCTCATAGCCAGGTCGGCGTCGTTTTGGAAATATGGACCTTCTCGCAGTCTACCTGGATCTGGCAAACAAAATCTTGTTCTCTGGTTCAATTCAATAGCGACCTTCTAATAATCCATAGGAGTGAATATTTCAGTTCTCTCCCTGTCTAACTATCAAAAAATACTTATATTGAAAGAATTAATTATAGATCTATGAAACATGCGGTAATTGATCAAATGAGATGCAATAGTCAGGCAATTATTTCACGGTGAACCGGACAGTGACAAAGGGAGGAATGGCAATTGATAAAGCTCATGGAAGCTTGCCTGTTGGGAATCTTGATATTGATGCTCGGTTTATGTTCTGCTGCGACCTTTGAGTTCGGATCGAAGGTGGAAGTTGGAGACTCGGACATAGGGAGACTCCTCTATAACTGCTGCCCAAGCGTAGGCTTCTGGGACACTCAAATCAATCCAGGAGTGTACGATCAGAGTGATGTAGTTTATCTTCATATGAATCCAGCAGACTCTGTCGTTGATGCTAACGACGTACGCCTCAGTTCCTATAACACTTTGCCAGCAGGCAGCAAGGTAACGTCGGCGGATAACGATATCAATAAACCTCTCACTCCATTGCCTGGTGCTAAAATAGTCTTCTTGCAGATGAACGGTGATCCGGGATACAGCTTGGATGATGCCGTTTACCTCCACATAAATGGTCTCACAAGCAGCACTCAGCCCAATGATATCAGATTGACAAAAGTCTCAGGGATGGCAGCTGGCACAAAGGTGATAAATCTGCATCCAGACAACAATATGCCAATAAATCCTCTACTGGGCTTCCCGGTTCCGCCTGGCGGGCCGATTGCCACCATCAGATTCTTCAACGCCAACGGCAATTATAATGCTGCGGACGTTCCGGTATTTGACTTTCCGGATGTTCTGTATTTGGATGTCTCCATCCCTGGAACAGTTGCTTACGGATCTGTGAGCGTAAACGACGTAAGATTGTCGCTGTAAGTAAGGATGGATTTGCTTTTTTATTATTATTTTGAAATACCCGCAACCTGCAGCGTAGAATAATTACGAGTATGAGTCCCTCACCTCACATCTTTATCCCAATTCGTATGTTGAGACGGGCGCGAGAATTCCGCATGTGCTTACTGGTAAAGTCCTGGCCAATTCATCCATGGGAAATATGTCCGAGTTTGCTAGTCTCATTCTACAACCTCCACATTGAGATAGTTTTCCGCGATTATTTTTAAAGTGCGTCCGATAATTACGGCTTAAGGAAATCTTTAAAGATTCCTCTCGGCGGACCATTCGTGGATCCTCTTGGTTCGATATGAAGGTTGGGCACTAGATTTGCCTGATTAAATAAAAAAAATGAGTTTCTGACGGCGTTTTGCCGTTGGAAAGACCCCAATCAACGTGTGTGCTTAGAAAGTGAAATTGTATACAAGTTTTAGTCTGACTATGAGGACTGGCCTGTTGGCAGTGTTCGCCACATCATATGTCACGCTCCCAATTCTGCCAACCCTCAACGCGTTCTCTCCCACTGAACTTATTGCTATCAGCGACACGTCTTCTTTATCGGCCATTGCGCGGATTTCTTCCATGGGGCTTCCAACTGCTATCCGCGGAGTTACCTTTACACCATCGTTGCCAAGCTCCCGGCTGATGCCGTTGAGTTTTTCGGTGGCATCGTTAATTGCAGTTTGGATCTCTTCCTCTGACTCGCCTTTAGATATCACATGTAATAATACAATTTCTCCCACACCCTTCATGCTCTTGAAGGAAGAAACAACCGCCTCTGCTGGGTGAGAAAAGTCGGTTGGGATGAGCACCTTGGAGAGAATTTTGGAGCCAAACTTATCCAGCATTTTCAGTCCTCTTGGCGGCTCTGCAACCTTAGACGATATTCCCTTATCTCCAACAAGCGCCGAGCCGATGTCTCCAGGCATCTTATAGCGCATGATTAGAAGGTGCTTGTCTCCAAGGTTGAGGAGACTTCTGGCCATGCTTCCGAGGACGATGCTTTGGATAAAGCTCTTGCCCCGAGCCCCCATTACCACAAGTTGAACACTCTCTTCACTCGCCACCCTCTGGATCGCCATAGGAATGTCCCCTTTCGTCGCAACAGAGACCGCCCTCACTGTTACTTTAACGCCAGACGATTTTATGAGCGTTTTCTCTTTTGCTAACCTTGTTTCCGCTTTCCTTACCTCTGATACGGGATCCCATGAATCAGCTTTGGGGTCTTTTGATACTACATTTAGGATGACCACTTCTTTAACATCAGGAAGATCCTCTATGCACTCCAGAAACTTGCGGGAATAGGCCGAGAAATCCGTCAGCACTAAGATCTTTTCAAACATTGCGCTCACTAGTCCTGACGTGATTCCATTCTGAATATTTTAACCTATCTACAATAGAATAAAAATCTCATAATTTTGAGAGATATTTTTTTTGTCTATATGTGGCTCTGTATATCAATGAAAATTTAAATATTAATTTCTGCCTTGCATGCCCTGCCAGCATTGCTGCTGGATGCGCCACTTTCATTTGACCATCATAACTAACTTTTTTTGGAATTATTCACAGATGCCGTTGAGTTTCGAGCCGAGGAATTTAAAAATTGCGCCAGATGAATAATTAATGCGCGAGGAACTTCATGCTCTCGAGACGAACTCTCGATCACTTCAAATATCCCTGTGGCAAATCCTATCAATATGCTCCTCCTGGGCGCGGATGAAGCAGGCAAAGGCCCTGTGATCGGCTCCATGTTCATCGCCGGGCTGGTGATCGAGGAAGAGAGGATCTTTGATCTGGCGGCCTTTGGCGTAAGAGACTCCAAGCAGCTCACGCCGGAGAAACGAGAGATTCTGGCCAAGAAGATCACGAGGATAGCCACAGATCAATACATCCTGGAGGTGCCGCCACACGTCATCGATGAGCTGCGCCTGGTCATGACCATGAACGACCTGATGGTAAGGAGCTTTGCTCAGGTGGTGAAAAAGTTGCATGCCGACCGAGCTATCCTCGATGCTGCCGATGTGGATGCTGCCCGTTTCGCCAGTCGAGTGAGAAGTGCGAGCAAAACCTCTATGGAATTGAGAGCAGAGCATAAGGCGGATGAGCGCCACCATGTCGTTTCGGCCGCCTCTATTCTGGCCAAGGTGAGGAGAGATGCGTCCATGCGGGAGCTGGAGTCGCGCCTTGGATGCAAGATTGGCAGCGGTTATCCCCATGATCAGGATACCATCGACTTTTTGAGCAACTGGATCAGGAATAACAGGGAATTGCCGCCCTGCGCCAGGCACAGCTGGGCCACAGCGCAGCGTATAAAAGCTAGTTTTATATAGACTGCCTGAAACTAAGAGATCCAAGAGAAGGGAATTACATGGATATTGAGGACACGTTGCTTATGATTCCAGGCCCGGTCAAGGTTGCGCCGCGCGTTTTGCGCGCCATGTCCAGGCCCATGATCAGCCACAGAAGTGGCAAGTTTGGGGCCATATACAGCGACTGCCGGGGGCTTCTCAAAGAATTCTTCGAGACCAAGAACGAGGTGGTTATAATGACCGGCAGCGGGACAGTGGGAATGGATGCAGCTGTAGGCAGCATCATCGGCCGCGAGGACAAGATCGTGACCATCTCCAATGGAAAGTTTGGCGAGAGGTTCACTGAGATCGGAGAAAGATACGGCCGGGCAATTCCGGTGAAATTTGATTGGGGCACCCCCTTCGACCTCGAAAAGGTAGAAGCCGCCATGGAAGATGGCGCCAATGCCGTGGCTATGGTCCACAATGAGACCTCAGTCGGCCTGACCAATCCAGCGAAGGAAGTAGGCAAGCTGGCAAGGAAACATGATGCAATATTCATCGTCGATGGAATATCCTCCATAGGCGGGAACGAGTTCCTCACCGATGCCTGGGACATCGATATTGCCATAACTGGCTCGCAAAAAGCGTTGGCTGTGCCTCCCGGCTTGGCCATGGTCTCCCTATCGCCGCGAGCCGAAGACCGGTTCCAGGAAAAGAGCGCCAGCTACTACGCAGACCTGAAGGCCCATCTGAAGAGCGCGAGAAAGAACCCTGCCCAGACTCCCTACACTCCAGCAGTCCCTCTGTTTTATGCCCTGCAGGAGGCCCTGCACATGGCTGCAGAGGAGGGCTTTGCAGCCCGGAGAGCAAGGACCGCCAAGCAGGCGGAGGCCGTTCGCTCAGCCGCCAGCGCCCTTGATATTGAGCTATTCCCCCAGGTGAATGAGCACTCTCATTACTCCAATACCGTTACCGCCATGAAGATGCCAAAAGGCGTGACTGACGACAAGTTGAGGGGCGGTATGAAGAAGCAGGGTGTGATCGTCTCTGGCGGCCAGGAGCAGCTCAAGGGCAAGATCTTCCGCATCGGCACAATGGGCGTCTGCTCCACACCGGATATCTTGAGAACCATCCAGACCCTGGAGCTTGTGCTGGCCAAGGAAGGCCGCCTGGCAGAGCGTGGTGCGGGAGTCGAGGCCGCAGGCAAGGTGTTGGGCGTTTAAATACTATCATTATTAATATTTTTTCTTCTGCGATAGCCGATACTTTATCAAAATCGCAAATTTATAAAGATATTATTAATCGCTTTTTTTG
>CAZPUO010000042.1:0-14724 GCA_964589745.1 uncultured Methanotrichaceae archaeon | reverse complement strand
GAAGACTCCAGGCTCATCGTATTTGAGAGCGCCCTGCGCGAGGAACTGCATGGACATCAGAGTCTTGCCCGAGCCTGCGCCGCCCGCTATAAGAGTGGGGCGCCCTTTAGGAAGCCCACCATCAGTGATCTCATCAAGGCCGCCTATTCCCGTAGGGGACTTTTCCAAAACTTCAGGATTGATATGAGTAGTTTTCTCTTCAGCCATGAGCATCACCCATTTTGATATCATTGCGGTTCTTTGTTGTTATCCGAGCGACTGAGACCCGAATGCAGGTTTATCTCGCAATAGCTCATCCTCCGTATGGATGAACGAACATGCTTATGATTAATAAAACTGAGCTTTTGAGGCATACTGCGCCATAGGTTTGCTCAAAAATGGGATAAGCGAGGGGGTAGTTCTTCAGGCTCAGTCAAAGAAGTCAGATTGAAATCTGAACGTGATCTTCAGGGACTATCAGTCTTGCAGGTTGGATCTCACAATAAAGGGTTCTAGACAAGCAAGCGGCCCCTGGTTTGGAATTGCCAACGGTATCCGAACCCAGGTTTAGGACTGGACGAAAGTCAAATTAATGTAGCTAGCTTGTTTTTCAGCGAATGTTTCTCTAGTCGCAATCATCTACCGCCAAGGAAGTCGTCCAGGGTAACGTCGTTCTTGTTCTGCACCGGCCTTAATCCGGCCGCATCCAGGTCTCTCTGGGCATACGGCTGCGAAAGGTTGCCATATTCTTTCGCTCGGGGCAGTACTGGCTGTCATAATAGATCTTCCAGATGTTTTCCACATCGCAGCTTTGTTCAAAACAGGATAAATTTGATCTTAATTTTTCCAGAACCTCGGCTATTCCTCCCTCGTGATCGCGCAGAATCTTGCCATCGGAACACACCGAGATCCAGCTCTCTATCCCGTTCCCCAGCACGATTATCACTTTTGGATTTCTTCTGGCAAAGTGATCGCAGATGTGGGCCCCTATTTTGTGCCTGGGCTTCAGATACCCGTACAGGACACGAGGCCCAAGGGCCTTCAGCCTCACGAAAGCCTTCATCCTGTGCACCTCTAGCTGAACACTAGCAACCATCTTTCTCAGATGCACCAGCTCGGCATCAATTGAAACATCCAGATCCTCGGCTACGAAGCCCGTGGCCCTGGAGAGCAGCCTTTCTGTGCAATTTTCGTGGGCTGAAAGGTAAAAGAGAAAGTTGTCAGGAACCCTCAAGCGGACCACATCTCCAGAGTGGCATCCCTCCAGCCATTGATCTTCAGAAAAGGAGCGGCTCTTTTGATCATCACACCCAAAGAAGCCAGCTCAGCCTTTCCAGCCACCGGCCGCCTCCGCCGAAGGGCCACTATCCTCTGGGCGCTCCTAGGCCCGATGCCCGGAACCCTTAGAAGTTCTTGGTAAGATGCTGTGTTGGGATCCACAGGCGAGTCCATCAGCTCTCTGGCGATGGCGATTTTGGGATCACTGTTCAGCAGAAAGCCATTCTCATCAAAGGCGTGCCTGATCTCCCGGGGATGAAAGCTGTAAACCCGGTAGAGCCAGTCCATCTGGTAGAGCCTGTGCTCTCTCCACAACGGCTGCGGCTCTCTGGCTGCAAAGTTGGTTCCCTTCTGAGGAGAGAAGGCGCTGTAGTACGCCCGTCTAACACCGATCTCCTGGTACTCGTAATGGACCCTCTTAAAGATCTCCTCGTCACTCTCATCGCTTGCACCCACGACGAGCTGGGTGGTTTGGCCTGCGGGAAGATTCTCCTTAGATATCAGGTCGCGAATATACCGCTGCCTCTGCAGGATATCGCTCTCATAGTCCTTGGTGGCGCTGATCTCATTCATGCGAGAAGCTGAAGCCGCCTCCAGATTTATGCTGACGCGATCGGCTACCTCCATGGCTTCCTGGATGTGAGAGCGATCTGCACCAGGCAGAATCTTGAGATGGATGTAACCCTCGAAGCCATGCTTCTGGCGCAAAATTCGGGCGGTATCGATCATCTTTTCCATGATGAAATCCTCATTTCGGCCTGAGCCAGAGCTGAGGAATAGACCTTCGATGTAGTTTGACCTGTAAAGTGAGAGAGTAATTCCCACCAGTTCTTCTGGGGTATATGAAAACGCCCTGGTCTTGCGGCTGCAATTGGCGGCGTTGGTGCAGTAGTTGCATTGATGGCCGCAGTAGTTGGTGTAGAGCGTCTTGAAGAGGCTGACACACCGGCCGTCGTGAGCAAAGGCATGGCAAATCCCGGGAAGAGCAGGGCTGCGAGGAGAAAATGTGGATGCGCAAACATCGTGCCTTGTCCCCTCTCCTAAGGCGCCAAGTTTCTCCGGATCTACGCTGACCTCTGGGCCAAGGGAATCAAACCTGCTCTCTTGGGCCAGATGTGCGATCTTTTCCAAGGTGACCATCTTAACTTTAAGACGGCCTCAGGGATTAAAACCAATTTGCTTGCGGGGCGAAAGTGTCTGGAGGCTGGTATTTGTATAGGGTTAGATACTGGAATGGAAAGATATCGGCAGGGAGGCCGAAATGCCCAGCGGTCATAATTTCTTACGGGCTGTCCGATTATGGTCTTCATCCGCATCTTCCGGACTCTAGGAAATACGGCCTGTTTTCTTGCAGGCTCCATGCCAAGTCAGACAGCGTCGGCACTATCTCCCCCGTCTCCCGCAGATTTTGGGCCATGATCTCCGCCAGGCTTCCTTCCTCGATGCGCTTCGCCACCACGGGCAGATAACGCCGCTCCTCATTGGTGGCGCTCTTTTGCGCCAGGTAGTAGAGTTTCTCCAGCTCTATTCTCAGGCCAGCCACACCGTGTTTCATAGCATTTTCCAGGAGGGAGCGAAGCTCGCCCTCGTCATCTTCCAGCTCCAGGTTGCTCCTAAGCAGCGCCAGCAGGAAGGCTGATATGGCCATATCCGAACGAAGGCACTCCTGCTCGTCGATGGCCTTCACCTCCAGGCACTTCCTGGTGAAGCGCACAATCAGGCCCCTGGAGTTAACCCATTCGTGACAAAGAATACTGGCTTTTCGCTCCTTCAGCTGGGAATAGATCCGGCGGTTGATCTGCACGTAGTCATTCACATTTCCCAGCTTTTCCGGGATGATATTATGGCAGATCTCGGGAATGTTCCGCTGGTTTTCCCGGTAATAGACCAGCCGGCTGTCCATGTAAGATGTGAGCTTGCCTTCCACCAAGGGAGAGGACGCAGACACGGCGACAAGGTACGGCATCAGCGCACGAATTTTGTTGAACATGGGAATGAGCTCCTCGTTGCTCTTGTAGGGTATGTTGATCTGCAACGCCTGTATGTTCAGCCAGCCATGCTGCCTGATGTTGAACAGTCTGTCGTAGGCATGATAGTACTCCTGCTCATCATGGTCCCAGTGGGTCGTCTGGTCCAATGTCAGCAAAGGATGCATGCCCAGGCCCAGAAATCTATGCTCGTAGTTCGTGGCTCGGTAAAGCTCGACTAGGCCCCTGTAAAGGCTCTCTTCCAGGAAGCTCAAGGACCCCGGCCTTGCAGGAATCAGCTCCAGAGCGTGCTTTTGCAGCTCTTTGGAGACCTTGATCCCAGCGAAGGGCACCTCATGCTCCACGGCACCGCTTATCCGTTCGATGATCTTGTCGGAGATAGGCAGCGGCCGAAAGTCCCGATCATTTATGGAGTATTCGTGCTCCGTGCCTATCTGTGATGCTGCAGCCAATGCCACCTGTGGTGCTATCGGCATAACTTCCAGTCCTTAAGCCTGATTTCCGCTACAAGATCCGTCTCCGGCTCCTCGATCTTCAGGATCTCCTCCAGCTCCCAAGGAGGCACTGCCCTAACCAGATCGATGATCTTATCCACGGAAAGCTCGAACAGTCCGTCGTATGCCTTCTGGTTTGTCTTCAGAATCCTGACCATTGGGCAGATGCTTTCCCTCTTAAGGAAGATCTGCAGAATGGAGCCTTTCATGTCGAAGGTGAAGGGTCCGGCCACGCAGGTCTCGGGCTTGAAAGAGTGAACGCTGCAATTGCCTTCCTGGAACAGCACGCAAAAGCCGTTCTGCTTCAGACGCAATCGTTTGTATCCTGCAAACTCCACCACATCGGGGCTGACGCCATTGGCCAGAAGTATATCTATCCGCTCCTGGCTCAGGGGCGGTCTGGCTTCGAAGCAGCAGCCTCCGCCTAAAGAGCATTCACCGCAGGCCTTGCTCAAAGCTTCATTGAGGGAATCATCCATGGAAACCATCTCGTGAGTCATTTTCTCGAATGGAAATATTATCTCTTGAACTTCTCAAGAATCAAGTCTCAATCAAACAGAAGCGAATCCGAAATTTCCAATATCCGCTCTTTTCAACTCTGAATTAAAATAAATTGATTCGAGCCCTACCGCTCAGAGAAATCTATCTTGTAGAAGTAGGCGTCGTTCTCCACTTGGGCATTTGCATGAGCAACGGTTGTGGCTGAACCCATGCCGTATTCGCCCTCAAAGCCATGTGGCCCGTAGACATGGTCCGACAGCTCATCCACATAGCTGGAAGCATCACCAGTCATCAGGTAGGAGATGATCTTTCGGAACATGTCCGGATAGTGAGCATCCTCGCCGCCCTCCAGTGAGGGGTTGTCGTTGACCTCGATGACATAGAGCTTTCCGTTGCTCTCCTTTATATCCACTCCGTACATGCCGCTGCCTATGGCATGGCCAGCCGCCATTCCCAGCTCTATCACCTCAGGCGGTACCTGAGCAGCCGGCACGCTCTCCACATCGCAGTAAACTATATGCCCATTGACCGAGGCCTGAATCTTGAAGGTCTCGGAGGGAATGATGTACCGGCAAGCATAGAGCAGCTCTCCGTTCAGGACGCCTATCCTCCAGTCGAACCTGCTTTCGATGTACTCCTGCACCACTATCCAATCCGAGAGCTTGAAGAACCTCTTTGAGATCTTCAAGAGTTCAGAGACAGAAGATACCTTCTCCACCCGAACAGAGAAGGATGTGGACGGCTCCTTCAACACCAGGGGCGTGCCCAGATCCTCGAAGAGCTGACAGGCGCCCTTTGCGTCCAGATCTTTTCTCTTCAGGAACTTCGTCCTGGGTATTGAAACGTTCTTCTTCATGAGGTGCATGTACATATTTATCTTGTCAGCGCAGATCTGAATGGAGCTGGGGTCGTCTATCACTGGTATCCCGTACATCTGGGCCATCTTTACGGCCACGTAGGTCGTGTTCATGGGATCGGTGTTGGCCCTGATGAACAGCGCGTCCAGCTTGGGAATTTTCTTAATATCTACGGGAAAGATGAATTCTACAGTGTGACCCATGCTCTCGCCTGCGTCCCTGCACTTGACCAGGGCCGTGAGCTGTTCAGAGCTGCTTAAAGTCTGTCGATTGACGAAGATGCCTAGCTTACTCAAAGCCTTTCACCCTCTTGTCCAGAAGGTCCTGTAACATTTCCGTTTCTTCCTTAGTTAATTGCGAATACTTTACTGGCGCCAGGGAAGAGAGGCGGCAGCCTTTCTCATCCTTAACCAGAACTATCTCCACCAGGGGTACTCTGAAGACCTCGTAGATCCGCTCTGCGAGGAGGGATACCTTTTCGCAGCAGTTTATGGTCTTGCCAAAGATAGACGCGCATTTGGCAACGGAGGAAGTGTCGCTTATCTTCTGGTAACAGAAGGGATACCTGCCCCGGTTGGTTACGTGCTTGATGACCTTTTTCGCCCCCTCGAGATCGTTCACCAGGAAATGATCGGAGGGGGTGGAAAAGTAATTCAGGCCGTAGACTATGGCTGGCAGAGAGACATACTGGTAGGAGATTATCCATTCACAGACCGGTATTCCTGCAAGCTTCGCTTTCTCCAGACAAATGGGAACGATGTATGCGTCGAGCACGTCGCTGCTGCTGGGTATAGTGTTGATGCCTTCGTTCTCGCTCTTGACAATGGTATAGTACGGCTCCGTCTTGTAGAAATAACTCTCATTAACTATATATTGGAAGCCATCATCCCTCAAGGTATACATGATATCCTTCTTGGGAATGTGATCTCTTCGTTTGTTCATTTAGATCATCACCGCTGGACCGGCGAGTGAGAAAATAGGCAAGTTGTGGAAAGCAAAATCGCCCTCATTAGGTCCACTCTGAGGCGATGAAGAAGATTTTTCCTTTCTCGAAACCCAACGGTGTCGGCTGAGACTACGGTGCCTTTCCGAATCGGATTCACTTTCATTCTCAGAAATTTGGATCTCCTCTAAGCCGTATAGTTAGCTGGTAGTATTTATCTTTGTCGACCTGATATCCTGCCCGGACAATTTCGCAAATGGCTGGACAGGCTATCCTATTTGGAATCATAAGGTCTGCTGCCCTGCAGAGGGTCCAACGCTAGATAAGCTATAGCTCGGGTCGCTATCTCAGCCAAGCTACCCGGTTTTTTCCAGTAGGTCGATCATCTTTTCCGGGTCGGTAGTGGGTGTCAGGCAGCGTTGACCTGAGCAGACGTAAGCCGTTGCTCTTCCTTCCAGCTGGATCAGGCTTTCTGTGAAAGGAGCCATTTTGCTTATCTCAGTGTCGGAAACCACGACCACCACCGTATTAGGCAGGAAGCGAGACCTTATTGCTCTCAACATCTCCGATACGGCTTCATCTTCCAGGCTGCCAACAAGGGCGATCTCAGAAGATGGCCCCAGGGCAAAATCCAGGGCACAAAGGAGCATGGTGTGACTCATAGACTGCACTTTGGCATGGGTGAGGGCGCGAGCGATCTCTCGGGACTTCTCCTCCAAGCCGGGATCTCCTGTGAGGCGGGAAAGCCGTAGAAGATTGAGCATGGCAGCAGAGTTCCCGGATGGCACCGCTCCGTCGCGAAATTCCTTCTGGCGAAGCAGAATTGTCTCTCCGTCGTCTGGCGTGAAGAAGAGGCCACCCAAAACGTCATCCCAGAAATGCCGCAGCATGACTTGGTTTAGCCGCATAGCCGCCTTGAGATGTCTGACCTCGAAGAACGTCTCGTAAAGATCGATCAAGCCCCAAATCAGGAAGGCGTAATCGTCCAGGCTGGCCTGGATGCCTGCTTCACCCCGATAGCGATGCAATAGCCGCCCGTCAGGAGTTTGCAGCTCCTCCAGGATAAAGTCGGCCGCCTTCTTGGCTGCGGCTGCATATCTTGGCTCCTCCAGAGCTTGCGCCGCTCTGGAGAGGGCTGCAATCATCAGTCCATTCCAGTCGGTAAGAATTTTATCGTCACGCAATGGTCGAATGCGCGTCTTTCGGGCCACAAAAAGCTTGAGCCTTATCTTCTCCAGCCTGCTCTGCAGCTCTTGCTCTGATATCTTGAGGACAGTCGCAGCATCCTTTGGAGAAGACCTGAGGCGCAGGATGTTTCGTCCCTTCTCAAAGTTCCCTTGCTCGTGCACATCGTAGAGCCTGACCATCATTTGCAGCTCTTCTTTTTCCAGGGTTCCTCGCAGCTCCTCTGCTGTCCAGAGGTAGAACTTGCCTTCCTCGCCTTCGCTATCAGCATCTTCAGCCGAGTAAAATCCGCCGTTCGAAGAGGTCATGTCTCGCAGCACGTACTCCAGTACCTCGCGAGCGGTCCTGGCATACTCCTTCTTGCCTGTGGCCTGGTATGCTTCTACGTACGCCATAGTCATCAAGGCTTGGTCATAGAGCATCTTCTCAAAATGGGGTACGAACCACGCCGCATCCGTGGAGTATCTATGAAATCCAAATCCAACCTGATCGTAGATGCCTCCCATGCGCATGGCCTGTAGTGTGGTCTCAACTATGGCCAGTGCGTTCTCATCTTTGCTGCGCTGCCAGTGGCGCAAGAGGAATAGCAGATTGTGAGGCGTGGGGAACTTGGGCGCAATGCCAAAGCCCCCGTTCTGGACATCGTAGATCGAAGTTAGCTCCTCATAGCCATGGGCAAGGGAGGATGCATCCATCTCCTTACCTGGAGACTCTGCCCGCCGGGTCGCTCTCCGATTATCCATTCTCAGATTGTCAATGATTCTATCGGCAGAGCCAAGAAGATCTTTGCGATTATTTGTCCACAGCTCCCTTATCTTAGGGATAAGCTCCATCAGCCCTATCTGGCCGAATCGACCATTTTTTGGAATATAGGTAGCAGCGAAGAACGGCCGCTTATCCGGAGTCATGATAATAGTAAGAGGCCATCCGCCCCGGCCGATAGTCCTCAGTGCAACAGCCATATAAATTTGGTCTATATCAGGCCTCTCCTCCCGGTCCACTTTTATACAAACGAAGGTCTCGTTCATCAGCGCAGCCACGCCTTGGTCCTCAAAGGACTCGTGAGCCATGACATGGCACCAGTGGCAGGTTGAGTAGCCCACGGAGAGAAAGACTGGTTTATCCTCCGTCCTGGCCACCTCAAAGGCTTCCTCGCCCCATGGGTACCATTGAACCGGGTTATGGGCATGCTGCAGTAGGTAGGGGCTTCTCTCTGAGATCAGACGGTTTGCCTGGCGCAGGTCCTCTGATCCAGCCTTGCTCGATACGCGATCCTCTGTCATGCCACGTCACTGGGAACAAAAGTTATAACATACGAATCTATTATCTGAAATTCCTCGCGCATGCCTCATCAAGGCGCGAAAGGGTTTTCGCATCCATATCTACCGAAATAAAGAAGACGTTTAATTAATTTTACGCACGACTCTCTGACGGCCTCATCATATTAAAAATATTGAATATCGTGTTCTTATTCTTTTCGCATCGGACCCCTGCTTCCCGGAGGATAGCTTTTTTTGGATTTCTTATGCATAGGATGGGCAACGGATTGCAGATATAGACTTAATAGTAATCTACTTGCTAAATACAAATCTTATTAAATCAATTTTGTGGATTTTTTTAAAAAATGCTCACCTTTCATGTATTTTTGAAAGAAAATTTTTTATAATTATCGTTGTGCCCTTAGAGGACCGATAAGAAAACGTCATACGATATATTTAATAAGCTTTGAAGTTATCAACATATACAATTTAAAAAATAGGGGATGAAACAGCATGAAGGGAGTAGCAGTAGCGATAGTGCTAGCAGTATTCCTCTTTGGGTGCTGCAGCACAGGGTTGGCAACTCCGCCCATTGTACCGCCCGTACAGTATGAACAGTTCTGCGAGAACCAAAAGGTCTCTGGCACTGGCGTCATCGATGTAAGCACATCCATAGTCGACAAGAAGATCGCCCTGGAGTACTACAACGTCTTGGCCGGTGACGGCGATCTGGAGCTAAACCAGGAGAATGCCTACTCACAGAACTCAGATAAGCTCAAGAGATCCATAGCTTCGGTCAATGGCGGCAAGGATTCCAATTTGAACCTTTATGAGAATACCAAGCTGACGTACTCAGGGGTTACGCCTTTAACCGGCGCGAAGTTCCTGAACTCCAAGAACTTCTATGGCGGCATCGGGGCCACTGTGCAAGAGAACTTCGCAGTGAATGAGATGGAGAAGGATGAAACATCGTTCTTCACTTCAACCACACCGTACAACCCGCCATGCACCACGCCAGAGAAACTGATAAAGGATCTTAAAGACGCTGGGAGAGACACCGACAAGGTGGCATGCCTCATGGGCAATAATCCTGCGCAGTTGATAGGCCTTGAGGCCAAGAACACCTTCAACGGCACATGGGGTACTGATGCCAAATGGCACAAGATATTCTACAAGGACATAAAGGCCCACGAGCTGTTCTCAGGAAAGTTCGAGACTGAGAAGACGATCAAGTTCCACGACAACCCAGTGCCCGAAAAGGAAAGGGTTGCATGCGAGGGCATTGATTGCTAAATGTGAAGGCAATCAATTTTTTTTGCATGACAAAATTAAAGTGGGATATAAGATCGTATACAGAATTAGGGAGGTCAGGTAATGAAGAAAACAACGCTTATGTTGGCTGCGATGGCCTTGATTGTTTGCGCCGCTGTTGCCCAGGCTGCTCTTCCGGCAGACTCATCTGAGAAGATGGTCTTTGTCGATAAAGGAGATGGTAAAGAATGTTGCGCCAATCACGACCAGGATCAAAATCACGGGCTGGATCAAGGGTTTTGCACTGAAATTTGTCAGGGCCGCGAAGGCTGCCATAATGGCGGCTTGACGGGCATCGTCGACGGTGATCAGTGCCTTAAGTGCATCGTGTTTGAGCATTGCGACGAGTGTGGCAAGACTTACTACTGCGATGGGATCTGTGACGAGTGCGGTGAGCCGTGCGATGTCTATGAATACTGTCCAAGCTGTGGTGCCAAGTATCTCTGCGAGCATGCGGACGGGCGCTGTGACTACTGCGGCCAGGATTGCTATTGTTTCCAGAAATGCGATAAATGCGGCCACAATCACTACTTCAACGGATATTGCGACGAGTGCGCCAGCAGATGCCAGTATGTCAGGTGCTGC
Source organism: uncultured Methanotrichaceae archaeon (assembly GCA_964589745.1). GTDB lineage: Archaea > Halobacteriota > Methanosarcinia > Methanotrichales > Methanotrichaceae > Methanothrix. Next base: position 4,344 of record CAZPUO010000042.1, on the reverse strand, counting down.
CACAACCTTTGCGACACGCAAAAGATGCCAGAGAAATGTGACAGCTGCATGAATAACGAGAACTATGCAAAGAACGAGCCCGGCAATCAAGCCGAATATCCTGTAATTGTGGAAGTCTATCCCGTGGCGCAAGGTGAGTCCGCGGCCAATATGGCCCAGACTGCTTCGCTAGATAACTAAGAGCTCTAGACTTGACATTTGATCATCGCAGCGGCGCAATTCTTTAACAAAATAAAGCCCTGATCCGCTTACAGGAAAGCAATCCGAGGAGCAATTGGCTCTCGCCTGCTGGCATCCCGAATCATGCCAGCCGGGCGATCTTTTTGATCATTTCAGCATTGATTCTTTTCGCAATCTTATGAATTAATAATAATATGAATAATAATATGAATTAATACTAATCATATGAATTAATAATCAATTCTATAATCAATAATGATCGAAGAATGATAAAATTGCATGAAAGATCGCGAAATCGCGATCTTATCACTCTCATTTGCGTTTTGCGCTGTTACACCGGGCCAAGGGGCACAATGACCTTTTTATACGCCTCGTTGATGACCTGCGCTAAAGCGGTATAGATGGCAGACAGCCCACAGATGATCCCTTCATAGCCAGCCAGGGTGCCTATTGAAGCATTCCCGGTATAGTCCCCAAGGGCTAGCAGGAAGAACAGGACGGTGAGCGAAAGGAAAACTAACTGTAGAGCCCTATTTAGCCTCAGAGTCCCCAGGAACATGACAAAGGTGAAAAGCCCTCACATGAAGAAGTAAGCCACCATAGCGGGTTTAGACGCTGCCTGGCCGAGACCTAAATTGGGCAGAAGGATCAAGCCCACCAAGCTGAGCCAGAAGAGGCCGTAGGATGTAAACGCCGTGGCTCCGAAGGTGTTGTTCTTCTTCCACTCCATCAGTCCTGCGAAGACCTGAGCGATGCCGCCGTAGAATATTCCCATGGCCAGAATCATGGTGTTCATCTCATAGTAGCCCGCATTGTGGATATTCAGTAGCACTGTGGTCATTCCGAAGCCCAGCAGGCCCAATGGCGCTGGGTTAGCTGTGGTATCCTTGAGGCTCAATGAATCAATTGTTTGCTTCCTCACTTCTTGCAGAGTCATAATTTCCCTCCTGATCCATCTCTTAGCCAGTTCTAAATATTAATTTGTTATCCTTAAAATATAAACTAATAATTGTGTTAAATGTCGAATGATATCAACAATTGGAAATCTTTTTGTCACAGTTGATAAATAATAATTCATTCAGAATGGCTATCAGCAGATATTTAAAATTGATTTTTTTTCCATCATTTAATTTTTTTTAAAATTATTATCCTTATGTTGCAAAAATGCAAAAATAGGCTGAAAAAATTTGTTGATTTGCTAGTGCGGAAACTTCTCTCTTGGTATCCAAACTCTCGTCCGGATTCTTCCGACGAAGTCGGAAGGGCGGGTACTTACGCTGTTCCGACTATGCCTCGACTTTCCGAGGCTGTCCATCGACGTAGTCGTAGCACGTCGGAACTCTCGCTGACGAGTTATCGTCTTTAGCAATCCTATGAGTTAAATGTACACTTTCAATCGATCTTTAGCCTTTTGCCCGCCCTTAGCGGTTGTTGATAAGGCACGTTGACGACGAGCATACCGTTGGAATAAGCCGCTATCGCCTTATCGGGATCTATGGGTCCCGGTAAGGCATACGCCCCTTTGAAGGTGACATCATCGGATTTTGCAATTATGTAAAATCCTTCCTCCAGGAAGGTGAAATCGATATCCTCTTTTTTCACTCCCGGTAAATCAATTTGAATGTTTAGCGTCTCACAGTCTTCATCGTTGAACATGCAGACATCCGGGTCCGTCACTCTCTCTGCCATAAAATTTCACCCCTAAATAGATTCGACATCTTCATTTAAAACTTTTTCGAGAACATAATTCCTTATGAGAAATATGTTTCATAATTTGTTTCTGAGGTTAATGAAGGATGCATAAGGTAAATTCATGAGATCAATTGCGAGAAAGGAAAAGGTTTTCTAACCTAAACTATTAATATTATAAATATAATTTTAAAAACATATTTTAGCTGCCCCAAATGTATAATTTAAAGTATATGTCTCCAAAAGATGAAATGATATTTGAACAAGATTTAAAATAATTTTCTTTAGAATAAGAAAAATAGGATGCTAAGACCCAAGCCCCAAACACATAGATGATGGATACAAAAATTTGATGAAATTATTTTATTAACTTATTTTACTAATCTTTCTTTGACATGGGGCGTTATTTACTTTTGCATGAAATTCTCAAAGCCTTATACAGTAAAATTTATATATGATAGGTGATAAGTTAGAACTTGGATCCGGGATTGATCAATGACTTTTAAGTCATCCATCCCCTCAAGATGAATAGACCCGGATCCTCCCCTCGAAATCTCTCTGGAGATGATTCAGGTGAATCCGATTTTCCTTCTCTCGTTTGGTGCGTTTGGCTTAAATTCATAGAAGATCCAGGAAGATGAGTTGACCATGATCGAGCTTGATTCAGGAAAAGCAGTGGAAGTCATGGATATCACAGATTCTGTAAAAGAAGCCCTGAAGGAAAGCGGGGTTGTAAAGGGGATCTGTCTGGTTTACACTATTCATACTACCACAGGATTGTCTGTTAATGAGGCTGATACGGCTTTGATAAAAGATATATTGAGTCTTCTGGAGCGCCTGGCTCCCCAAAATACAGGCTACCTCCATGACCGCTCTGATGGCAATGCCCATGCCCATCTGCGAGCCACGTTGCTTGGCAGCAGTGTGGTAATTCCTGTGGAGCAGAATAGACTGGTCCTGGGAACCTGGCAGAGAATTCTATTCTTCGAATTGGATGGTCCACGGAGACGCAGGGTTTACGTTAAAGCCGTGTCTGATTGAGGCTCCCAAAACAAACATCAAATATCTAGAAGAAGTATATCGGGAATACTATCATGAAAAGTTGGTATTCCAAGGAAAAATTTTGAAAGGAGAGCCTGGTGCTCTCCCGTGCAGAATGTCATCTAATATATCGGTGTGCCTGTGGTCTGGGTCAGCTCTTTGAAGGCCGCCATGAGATCCTTGGTGGCAGGCCCGGGTTTGCCGTCTCCGATTATTCTCCCATCGATCTTGGTAACGGGCGCAACCTCGGCTGCCGTGCCAGTGACAAAGACCTCATCTCCCGTGTAAAGGTCGAAAAGCCCAAGGTCCATCTCCAGAACCTCGTATCCGCGGGCTCTGGCCAGTTCCATGACTGCTTCACGAGTTATGCCTTTCAGGTTGTTTATGGTATGGGGTGTGTAGATCTTTCTATCTTTGATAACGAAGATGTTGTCGCCGCTTCCTTCCGAGATCCTTCCTTGGGAATCGAGGATGATGGCCTCGTTGCCCCCCTTGATGTTGGCCTCGATCTTGGCCATGATGTTATTCAGGTAATTGAGGCTCTTGACATTCGGCGGAAGGGCATCAGGCGAGTTACGACGGACGGCAACGCTCACCGCAGTCAGGCCAACCTCGTAGAGGTTTCCGTACATCGCGCCCCACTCGGTGGCTATGATGATGACCGTCGCAAGGCTGCATTTTGTTGGATCAAGGCCCAAGTCGCCGAAGCCCCTGGTGACTATGGGTCGGATGTAAGCATCTTTTAGGTTGTTCTGGCGCAGCGTCTCCAGGAGGGCCTCGCCCAGCTCATCCTGGGTCATTGGAACGCAGAGCATGATGGCTTGGGCGGAGTCAAATAGCCTTTTGATGTGCTCCTTCAACCGGAAAACGCGCCCACCATAGGCTCGAACGCCCTCAAAAACGCCGTCACCGTATAGAAATCCATGGTCGAAAACCGAGACGGCGGCCTTCTCGGCCGGAACATACTCCCCGTTAATATAAATAAGATTCATGCTGCATCTCTTCTCCGGACAATTGCCGAGAATAAATGCATTTTGATCCAAAAATTTGATCGTTCGGGAATCGATGGGTTTATTACGTAAGGAGAGCAGGTTGATGCCTACTCTTCACGGGGTTTGGAGCTTATGGCTAAACTTGGATTCGTTGTCTCGGAGTTCAATAGGGATATCACTTATCAGATGGAACTGCTGGGCAAGGAGCACGCCCAGTTCCTGGGAGCTGAGGTTACAGATATCGTTTATGTTCCAGGAGTGTATGACATGCCCATCGCCGCAAAAAGGCTGCTTCGTCGCGATGACATCGATGCGGTAGTTACTATCGGCTGCGTGATTCAGGGAGAGACGGCTCATGACGAGATCGTGGCACAGCATGCGGCTCGAAAGCTGATGGACCTCTCCTTGGAGTTCGACAAGCCCGTCACCTTAGGAATCACAG
>CAZPUO010000041.1:0-14832 GCA_964589745.1 uncultured Methanotrichaceae archaeon | reverse complement strand
AGGCGGATTGCTCTATAAGCTGAAAGCGATAGGACTAAAAGTTGGAAAGTAGAGTTACTTACTTAAAGAATTTACGAATTGAAAGTCTCGCAAGATTAATTAAGTTTCAAACAGAATAAAATATGTGGTGGTGTTTTAGTTGTACGCAAAAGAGGATGCCTCTGGAAAAATAGATGAGGATTTTCGACGCCTTCTATACGAGGTTCGGGCCAAGAATGGGCTGCCCCCTGGCAAAATTGATCGGGCGCTGAGGAAGCTTGGTCTGGAACAAAATAGTTGAACGAAAGTGAACCTTTTGAATTAGCCTGAACGAAAAACGAAGCTTAAAAAAAGAACTTGGGCGTGGAGAGCAGAAGGGGCAACCTCCACCAAAAACCCTATCGGTTCGCTGAGCTTCCTTGGTACCAGGCTCTTTGGGTAAGCTTGCAGGAGCGATCCATAAACTTTATCGTGAAAAATGCTCAACTATCGTCTATGGCAGAGGAGCCTTTGGGGGAAGATGAAGCCGGTTATTGGTTTCAGAAGGGAAGCGAGTTTCTAAAATCGTGCAGTTTCCGGGAGGCAATTGCGTCCTTCGATAAATCCGTTAAGATAAATCCAAAGGACGCAGAGGCCTGGAACATGCGGGGTTTGGCCCTGGCAGGCCAAAATTGCTTTGAAGAAGCCACTAAGTCCTTTGCTGAGGCTTGCTCCACAGATCCATCGCATCCGGACGCTTGGTACAACAAGGGACTGGTCCTATGTGCCTTGCAGCGTTATGATGCTGCTGTTTTGTCTTTTGAAAAGGCTCTGGAGATTAATCCGCAGAACGTCTACGCCTGGCATAACAAGGGAGTGGCCTTGGCGCGCCTCGGCCTGAATGCGGAAGCTAGGTTTGCCTTCTCCTGCGCCGGATGGATTGGGTTGCATGGCGGAGTCTGAAGGCCGAAACTTATGATAATCCTCTGCAGGAAATCGATTTATGTTGGTGGCCGCTATCATCAGATTGAACCGAGAAAAATAGAGGTAGTCGGTTGGACGTCGATCGAGGAGATGCCCTGAAATCTCGTATCTCCATCAGCCATGAAGATTCTGTGCGAAAAGAACTTGTGGTTCACAGCCAGCGCTGGGCCAGCATCTTTGACGGATACTTCTCCGATCCAGAGGCGGCCAGGCCTCTGGTGGAGGCTGTGGAAAGGGCCATCGATGCCAGCCGATCCGTCGTGGCTGCGGACCTGGGAGGTGGCACGGGCTTCATCCTGAAAGAGCTGCTCAGGCGCGGTCTGAAGGGGGTCCGTCTGGTGAACGTGGATGTCTCGGAAAAGCAGCTTGCTGCTCACAATGATTGCCGCATCGTTCTCCTGAGGGCATCAGTGGACAGGGTGGTGCGCCGCCAGCTCGTGGCGGAGGACGAAAGACTGCTCTTGATGGCCCGGTCGGTACTGCATTACTTCGGTGAAGTTGGCCTGGACCCATTGCTGCAACACCTAAGAGGCCAGCTTCGCCCAGAGGAGCTTTTTGTGCATCAGTCTGCCTGCTACCATCTCCAGAAGGACGCAGACCTCATGAACCATCTCTACCAGCGCATGGAGACTGGAAAATGGTTCTTCACCGAGGAGAAGCTGAAGGAAAGGCTTGAGCATGCGGGTTTTCTGGTGCGTGAAGTGATTCCTGCTCCAAGGCTTGAGATGAGATCTTTGGATCTGGGAGAGCGGTACGGGCTTGGCCCGGAGCAGAGGATCTCCCTGGGACGGGAGATCGGGCAGCTTTACGACCCGAGCCCGGAGACATTCGTCTGCAATGAGGATGGGTTCATTGCCTGGCTGCACTTTAGCATCTTCACTTGTGAAGCGGTTTGAATATACTAATTTCTCAATAATATTATCACTAGCCAACGATATGGAATGCTAACAAAATCTATTCTTTAGCTTTGATGCTATCCTTTTGCTATCATCCCCCCCAGCCGCGTCGCTTCCACCATCCCGTACCCTCCACGCTTTGCCTCCTCCTCGTTGAATCTCTGTACAGAGTCAGGCGAAATCCCCTTGCCCATGATGGCAAAGGGCACTGGATCGCGACTGTGCGTCTTGATCGATATCGGCGTGGCATGATCGGGCAGCAGCAGCACGCGCCAGTCCTCTCCGCTGCGGCGCAGGCCTTGAATGATCGGTCCGACGACTCTCTGATCGAAGATCTCGATGGCCCGGATCTTCTGCTTCAGGTCACCCTCGTGGGCCGCCTCGTCCGGGGCCTCGATGTGCAGATAGACGAAGTCCAGGTGCGCCAGGGCCTCAAAGGCCGCCTGCACCTTTCCTTCGTAGTTGGTGTCGATGGTTCCCGTGGCGCCTGGAACATCGATGACCTCCAGGCCAGCGTAAGTTCCAATCCCTTTCAGCAGGTCCACAGCGGAGATCATGGCGCCTCTCAAGCCGTACTTTTCCTGGAAGGTGGGCATGGCGGGCGCGGGCCCCTGGCCCCACAGCCAGATCATGTTGGCAGGACGCTTGCCTTCTGCTATGCGCCTCAGATTCACGGGATGCGATGCCAAAATGGGCTTTGCCTTCTCCATCAGATCGACGAGCAGCTTCGCATCTGGGCCGCGGGGTAGGTAGCCTTGAATGGGCCGGTCGGCGATGTCATGCGGCGGGGTGCAGATTGCCTTGGCTCCCACCTTCAGGACCAAAAGGTTGCGATAGCTCACGCCTGCGTATAGCCTTTGAGCTGGCATCAGGGGCTTGAGGGCTTCGATCAGCTCGCGGCCCTCCTGGCTGCTGATGTGGCCCGCGCTGTAGTCCTTCATGATGCCTTCTTCCACTGTGACGAAGTTACAGCGGAAAGCGATGTCATCTCGTGCGAGGCGCACGCCCATGGCCGCGGCCTCCAGGGGCGCGCGGCCGGTGTAGTACTTCTGGGGCTCGTAGCCCATCACGGAGAGGTTGGCCACGTCGCTGCCCGGGGGAAAGCCTTCTGGAACCGTCTTTGCCAGGCCGTTTCTGCCCAGCCTTGATACCCGGTCCATGTTAGGGATTTTCGCTGCCTGCAGCGGGGTGCGGCCTTGCAGGGCAGCTAGCGGCAGGTCTGCCATTCCGTCGCCTAAGATCACCACGAACTTCATCAGCACTTTTCTTTCAAAATGGTATTAATGATCTTCGACCAAAACCGATTTTTGCCAGATGCGAAAAAGAGAAGCTTATTGGCTTTCGGTTGCAATATCATTTCTTCTTTTTCTTGGCCTGTGCGGCTTCCTGGGCCTCGCGGGCGTTGATCTCCGCCAGATGCTTGTTCAGAACCTTGGCCAGAGTGTTGAGCTTGACGCGGGTACAAGTGGCGCCGCGCGTGATTCCCGTGACGATGTCCACCACCTCTCCAACGGTTTCAGTCTTCTGCCGGGGTGGCTTAACGGCGCTGGTTCTGATCCCCTCTCGGGCGAAGTCCTCCATATCCATGGGGCACTGTGCGACCACCACGGCTGGAATGTCCACCTGCGCCAGAATCTCCTTGGTCTTATGAACGACGTGAGAACGGACGTTTCCCAGATGCAGGACGGCTATCTTGTGGCGCGCTATTTGCTCAAGCTCTTTTTGGTTCAGGCCGAAGGTGGGGCCGTAGCCTCGCGAGGCCTGGGGAAAGCTCGCCGGAACACCAGTTCCAGCCTCTAAGACCAGCACGCTGGTCTGTATGCCCTCCCGGCGTAGTCCATAGGTCATCTCGCAGACGGGTTTCGTAATGTGACGCCGCCCAGGCGACATGGCAATGGCGATCACATCCGGCTTCGTCGCCTCAGAGAGGGTACCCCTCTGGGCCAGACCGCCGCCTTTAGCCAGTCCCATGCTCTCCCGGCAATCCACAACCTGAGTTGCCCTGCCAATCATGCTCTCTATTTCTGATGAGATGAGATATAGATCTACCGAAAAGATATGCTTCTTCCAGAGAAACGGCCTCTGAAGAGATAGCGTTTTTAAACCCGTGGAGCAAGGGGAAAATCATGCTCATCTTCATCGGTCTGGGACTCTACGACGAAAGAGACATCTCCGTCAAGGGCCTTCAGGCTGTGCGCGCCGCAGACTTGGTTTATGCCGAGTTCTACACCTCCCGGCTGATGGGCGCAACAGAAGAAAAGCTGGAGCGCCTCTACGGCAAAAAGATCCATCTGCTCTCCCGGGCAGAGGTGGAGATCGATCCCGCCTGGCTGGAGGAAGCCCGAAAGAAGGATGCAGCCTTCCTGGTGGGAGGCGACCCAATGGTATCGACCACGCATCTGGACCTCCGCCTTCGGGCTGAGGAGCTGGGCATAAAGACCAAGGTGATTCATTCCTCCTCCATTGTCACTGCCGTATCCGGCCTTTGCGGCCTGCAGAACTACCGCTTCGGCCGTTCCACCACCGTTCCTTTCCCTTATCTTGCAAGGGGAAAGCAAATTATCCCCGAGACACCCTACCAGGTATTGAAGGAGAACCTGACGCGCAATCTTCATACCATGCTTTTCCTGGATATTCAGAACGATAGGTACATGACCGTGAATGAAGGCGCAAAGCTGCTTTTGGAGATGCAGACTGCTGCGGGGGAAAAGATCCTCGATAGCCGCCTAGGCATAGGCATCGCCAGGGCTGGCGCAAAGGACGCTGCAGTGAAGGCCGATATTATCTCCAATCTAAGAAATTACGATTTTGGCGGACCCCTGCACATCCTGGTTGTGCCCGCCAAGCTTCATTTTATGGAAGCCAAGGCCCTGGTGATCCTGGCGGGCGCGCCCAAAGATCTAGTCGATGAAGATTGAAAGCCTCTTAGGCCTCCACAAAAAGCTATTAATAAGGCTCCTGTGTTCTTCTGGCCATACCGGAGGAATACATGCCCAAGGTCACTGTGGAGATACCTCAGCACATCGTTGATGACGTGAATGCCCACGTGGGCGATGGTAAGAAGTTCGTGAGCTTCTCTGATGCCGTGAGAACTGCCTTGCGAAAGATGCTGGACCAGCTGGATGAGATCGATCGCCGCAGGGGAAGGATGCAGGAATGAAGCTCGGACTGATCACGGAGTTCGATGCCGCTCACAGCCTGCCCGGCTACCAGGGCAAGTGCGCCAACATGCACGGACACACCTACCAGGTGGAGATGGTGGTCGAGGGCCCTGTGGGTGAAGATGGGTTCGTCTTGGATTTCTACCGGCTTAAAAAGATCTTGGCTTTCGCCCTGGAAGAGCTGGATCACAGCTGCCTGAATGAGCTGTTGCCGAATCCCACGGCTGAGAAGATAGCCGAATGGATCTGCCAGCGCCTGAATCGGGAGCTGGAGGGCGGCCCTATCCAACTGGTCTCCTTGAAGCTGTGGGAAGGAAAGAACAAATGGGTGATGATTGACTGAATTTGGTTGGTCTCTAGGTGGCGGTTAGGTCCCAGTTCTTGGCAGAATCCGGGTTATCTCTCAGCTCCTTCTGCCTCTCCTTCGCCTGTTCCTCGTAATACTTCTTATACTTCTCCTCTCTATCTTTCTTCTTCCAATCGTCCGTTTTTCTATCCAGGGCTTCGAACATGTACTTCTCGGCTGCCTTGACCGTCTCCAGGTCGCCCCTCAACGCCAGGACTTCTCTATCCATGACTTCGCCGGTCATGTCCATTTTGACCTTTCTTCTAACCAGGTCTAGCTCGAAGTTCTCCACCAGTTCTCGAATAATGGAGACAGGCATGCCAAGAGGAATGGCCAGGTCGTAAAGCCCTTTCAGGTCATCCTTGTTTTCTTTTTCAGGAGAGTCCATAAGCACCACGGCGTTAATCCGTCCTGCATCGATTTAAGGCTGTCGAAGTGCCAGGCGATCATGAAAATAAGCTGCCCACAATTATCGTTTATCTTGCAGGAGTAAAGAGGACGTAGCGAGAAGGCTCCTGTCTTTAATTGACGTCAACCTGTAAGATAGCGAGAATCTCAACGCTGCTGCGACTGCAATCCTTGGGGTCTGCTCTCCGCTTTATCATCGGGGGCGATGGCCCAAAGAAAATCGCTAAAATGGCTTTCCTCCCGTTCGATACACTGATCGCTGACGCGTTTCATTGTCAGCAAGCCTCGCTGATTATGGCCGTTCTCTTTTTCTATGTTCTAAACGGACGGGATCGGAAAATGCACAGCCGCCTTAGGCGTCCAGCGAAAAGCGTGAGGCCCGGCTTGCCAGGGAAACAGTTATTAATGGGATCAGCAATGCAAAGTGCGGACCGGGCCCGTAGCTTAGCCAGGTTGAGCGCACGGCTGATAACCGTGAGGTCACGCGTTCAAATCGCGTCGGGCCCACTGTTTTACCAAAAATATCTAAAGATTTGTTTTGGCGCTATTTGGATACATCTCCATCGATGATCATGTTCATGACGAAGTCGAAGGGCAAAGCCGGACACCATCCTGCTTTCTCGAAGATGGACATGAAGCATACCCCGACTAGCTTTTTGTATTTCATCCCGGTCAGGAAATCCTTCATCTCCTCTGGTTTGACGCCAATCTTGGGCATGGCCATGCCTCCCAGAATCACGACCACATCAGCATCGGCGCTCGTTGTCTCTCCCAGTTCCAGCCCGTATTCCGTGCTGACAATCCGGCGTGCTTTCCCTTTATCCAGGCCTGGCACGAAGACCAGCTCTTTCTCTCGCACCGGATAGCCCAGAAAGAGGGCAAATGGTGTGCAAAATCCAGGAGACCCGACGAAGGTTATCTTCTTGTCATCCTTAACTAGATCCCGAAAGCCGTTCAGCACGCCGCCTAGGCCTTTTATGTCTTGTACTTTCTCCATAAAGGTGACTTCCTCCCCGGCCTAAAGATCGGGGCTTCCTACTTCAGCGATCTGCTATTGCAGTATCTCGATAGGCTCTTCCCCTCAGTCCGAGGGTGCAAATATTCACACTGGCGTTAATATCTCTATCCATCTTCAATCCGCAATTAGGACAGGCATGAGTCCTATCTGCCAGCGTCTTAGGAACCCTTATGCCACATTGGGAGCATTTCTGAGATGTGTACCTTGCATCTACCAGTTCAACGATTTTGCCAGCCTTTGCAGCTTTGCTTTGAGTGAACTGGATTAACTTGCCCCAAGCGTGATCCTGGATATACTTTGCTAGATGATGGTTTTTCAGCATACTAGATATATTTAGGTTTTCAAATACTATTAGATCTGCCGAATCTACAAGCTTCCTAGATACTTGATGCAGGAACTCGTCTCTATGGTTCTGGATCTTATGATGCAGTTTCGCAACTTTGGCTTTTGCTTTTTGCCTGTTGCTTGATCCTTTCTTCTTCCTGTAGAGATGCCTTTGGGCTGCTATGAGCTTTTGTTCAGCTTTGATGTAGTATCGAGGATATTGGATGAACTCTCCTATTGATGTTGCCACCTGGTTCTTCAGACCAACATCTATGCCGAGGGCGGTCTTAGGTTCTACCTGAGGCACGTCTTCTATCTCAGATACCAATATAGCGTACCAGTTACCAAGTCTATCCTTCTTAATGGTACAGGTCTTGATCTTGCCTTCTGGCTCTCGGTGCTTGAAGATTCTGATAGAACCCATCTTAGAAAGAGTCAGCTTCGAGCCTTCAATCTTGTAGCCCGTCTCAGAGTCGGGATACGTGAACGATTTGTACCATCCTTTGCCTTTGAATCTGGGGAATCCAGGCTTCTCGCCAGATTTAACGCGCCTGAAGAAAGCTTTGAAAGACTTATCCAGTCTGCGAAGAACGTCCTGCAAACAATGAGCATAGATGTTCTTGAAATTGCCATTCTTCCGTTCTACAGTCAGGGAGGCCGCTTGATCTTCATAGCTTCGGGTGACACCCTCTGATTCGTAAGCGGTCATCCTGTCAGCTAATGCCAGGTTGTAAAGATGCCTGCAAGTTTCGAGAGTTAAATCTAATGTTGCTTCTTGTTGCTTTTTAGGATACATCCTAAACTTGTAGGCAGCTTTCATTTGTCGCGCTTCTGGATTTATTTGAATATAGAGCTTTGGAGAGCAGGACGAAAGTAACAGAGAAGTGTGCGGGCTTACTCCGGCCTGAAGACCGAAGTTTGCGCCCTGCCCATACCTTATCAGTCTAAATAGTAATAGATAATATAATATTTTGTATGATGGATGCAGTCATAGTGGGCGCAGGTCCGGCAGGTTTATTCGCCTCCCTGGAGCTCTCCAAGTCCCAGGCCCGCGTGGTGGTTGTGGACCAGGGCGGCGACATCTTCGAGCGGCTCTGCCCCATGAAGATGCGAGGCCACTGTATGCACTGCCAGCCCTGCCAAATCATGTGCGGCGTGGGGGGCGCGGGTACCTACTCCGATGGCCTCCTCAACCTGCATCCCGCAATTGGCGGAGATCTGGAGCGGCTGGCCGGCAGTCGGGCCTGGGATCTGGTGGAAGAGGTGGATTTCGTCTTCCGAAGTTACGGTGCGCCCGAAGAGTCACAAGCGCCAACGCCGGAGGATGAAGAGATGTTGCGCCGGAAGGCCGCAGCAGCTGGAGCACGCTTCATCGCCATAAAGCAGCGCCACATGGGCTCAGACAGGACACCCCAGATCATAGCCGCCTTCAAGCAGGACCTGGAAGGCAGGGGCGTGAGATTCCTGCTTCATACCTGTATGACCGACCTCATCGTGGAAGACGGTCGGTGCAGGGGTGTGAAGCTCGATGATGGAACCATCATAGAAGCAAAAAGCACGCTTCTAGCATTGGGTCGAGTAGGGGCGGGTTCGGTTGGCTATCTGATAGATAAATATGGAATAGAGGCCAGATTTGCTCCCCTAGATGTGGGAGTGCGGGTTGAAGTTCCTTCAGTGATCATGGACCCGGTCACCAGAATCAACCGTGATCCCAAGTTTCATATCGTTACCCATCGATATGATGACTTCGTTCGAACCTTTTGCACCAATCCGGGCGGCTTTGTGGTCAAAGAGGAGTATCCCGATTTTATAGCCACCAATGGCCATTCTTTGATTGAAGAAAAAACGGAGAACACCAACTTCGCCTTCCTGGTGCGCCTGGCCCTGACCAGGCCGGTGGAGAACACCACTGCCTACGGTATGTCCATCGCCAGGCTGGCCACGACTCTGGGTGGCAAGAAGCCTGTGCTGCAAAGGCTTGGGGATTTACACCGAGGTCGGAGATCTACGGAGGAGCGGATAGCCAGAAACTCGGTGAAGAACACGCTCGAAGATGTCACGCCCGGCGACATCTCCATGGCCTTGCCCCATCGCATAGTCATGGACATCATCGAGGGCCTGGAGATTCTAAACCAGATCATTCCCGGCGTGAACGCCGATTCGACTCTGCTTTATGCTCCCGAAATCAAGTTCTATGCCCGGGAGATCAATGTGGACGACCGGCTGCAGACTAGCATCTCCGGCCTTTATGCCGCCGGGGATGGCGCGGGCCTCTCCCGGGGCATAGTGACGGCCGCGGCCACGGGCCTTTTGGCAGGCAGGGGCATGGCTCAGGAGCCTGGCAGTTAGCTTCCGGGAATGCCTAAGGAGGATTCTGATCCCTCTGTGACCCCGTGCTGCCTACCCCCAGTAGGATTCAAAACGTTTATGAGGATAGAACGGTCTTCAGGGCTCTGATGTCTAAGAGATCTGTGGATAAGGGCAACGGAGGCAAAACCACCCCGGCAGGATCAGAGGCTCAGCCGTCGAATGCCTCATCGGTCTCCCTTAAGCAAAAGGCCAAGGCGAAAAACAAGGCCGACATTTGGCAGAACAGCGACCTATATTGGTACGCAGGATTGATACTGGCGGCTCTCTTCTCCTTCTATCTGCGGGCCATCCTACCCTGGTCGGCAGTCTTCACCGGGGATAATAAGGTTATCTTCAGCAGCGAGACCGATGCCTGGTATCACATGATGCTCGCCAAGGGCACAGTGATCAACCTGCAGAGGCTCTGGTTCGATCCTATGACCTATTTCCCGCATGGAACGCCCATCCACTTTGGCCCCTTTAACAGCTGGACCATAACCGTCTTCTCTTACCTCTTTGGATTGGGCCACCCCAGTATGCACCTGGTGGATGTGGTAGGAGCCTTCTTGCCGGCGGTCCTGGGAATGCTTCTGGTTTTTCCCGTTTACTTCATAGGGAAGGAGATCGGCGGCAAGAGCTGCGGCCTGGTCTCGGCACTGATCGTGGCCGTGCTTCCCGGCCAGCTCTTCAGCCGGACGGTTCTGGGTTTCACAGATCATCATGCGGCAGAGATCTTCCTCAGCACCCTTACCATCATGTTCTTCCTTCTGGCCCTGCACTCTGGGAAGAGCATGACCTTTGCGACGCTGAAGAAGAGCTGGCCTTCTCTGAAGATGCCCCTTCTCTACTCGGCTCTGGCTGGCGTCTCCCTGGGCCTTTACATAGATGCCTGGTCTTCTGGCTTCCTGTTTGAGGGAATCATTCTGCTCTTCATCCTTCTGCAGAGTGCTGTGGACCACCTCAAAGGAAAAAATGTGGAGTATCTGGGCGTCTCCGGCGCGATCACCTTCTTCGTGGCCACTCTGCTAGTGCTGCCCTTTATGAAGCCCTACTACGGCTTTAACCATTACCTCTACTCCCTCTTCCAGCCCACCATTCTCCTCCTGGGCGTGGTTGCAGTTATCATATTTTCGCTTTTGTCCAGGTTCCTCAAGGAGAGGGGCTTCAGCAGCTACTACTATCCCGGAGCTCTGATCGTCATTGTTGTGCTGGGCACTCTGTTCTTGTCCCTGGCAGCTCCTCAGTTTACGCATCCCCTCTTCGCCGGACTCAAAATCTTCCAGCCTAATACAGGCGGAGCCGCAACTGTAGGCGAAGCTGCGCCCCTGTTCTCTTACGGGGGAGCATTCTCCTGGGTCAGCGTCCTGGCCAGCTTCCCAGCCTTTGGCAATATAATCCTTCTCTCGTCCTTCTTCCTGGCTCTGGTCGGTATGGCACTGATCCTGTGGCGTTACGTCAAGAGCCAGAAGCCAGCGGATCTCCTGCTCCTCACCTGGTCGATCATCCTCCTGGTCATGACCTTGGCTCAGAACAGGTTCGCATACTATTACGGGGTCAACGTAGCCCTGCTCACGGGATATCTTGCCTTCTGGCTCATGCGGATGGGAGGGGTTAAAGAGCAAGACAGCGGATTCATTGACACCAAGGATCCTGTCAAGCTTTTGACATCCAACCTGAGGATCATAGTCTCTGCCCTTTTGATATTCGGATTTCTAATCCTCCCCGCTCTGAGCACCAGCTTGATCCTCGCTCATTATGTCAGCGGCCCGGATTCCGACTGGATGACCTCTACAGCCTGGCTGGAGAACAATACCCCCAGCCCAGGAATGGAGCTTTACGAGAAATACGTGCAGCCTGCCAGCGGGCAATATGCCTATCCGGATGCTGCTTATGGCATAATGTCCTGGTGGGACTACGGCCATCTCATCGAGACCATTGGGCACAGGATCCCCAATGCCAATCCCTTCCAGCAGGGAATAGGCAGCGTTACGAACAAGGTCGCCGGGTCGTCGCCCTTCTTCCTCGCCGAGAACGAGACGGAGGGTGAGAAAGTGCTGGCCTCTCTGGATCTGAACCGCTCGGCTTACAAGAATACCAAGTACGTTATGATCGATCGAGATATGGCGATTGGCAAGTTCCATGCCATGGCCGCCTGGAGCGGTATTCCTCCGTCGGATTACATGGCTGCAGTATACCAGCCGCAAGGAGATCAGCTGGTGCCGGTTCAGATCTGGCGCGAGCCCTATTTCAAGTCCATGACAGCTCGCATGTACTTCTTCGACGGCACCGAGGTCGCTGGTGGCGAAGGTGTGGGCTTGGCCTACCGGGGGATGCAGCTTGAGAGTGGAGCGTCGGTTCCGGTGCTAACTGAGGCGCCCGAGATCACCAGAAACAACACCGAGATGCAAGCCTTCATCAACAATAGTCTCAGCCAGGGGAATATGGCTGAGATCGCGGCCATGAATCCCAACGATGCAGCTTTCCCGCTTGACGCCCTGCAGCACTACCGTCTGGTGCATGAGTCGGCCACACCCTTGAGTGCGGGCAACCAGGTCAAGACTTTTGAGCATGTTCCTGGTGCGGTGATAAAAGGAAATGCACCGGCAGGTACAAAAGTGTCGGCGGCCGTGGCCGTCATGACCAACATGAACAGGGCTTTCGTCTACCAGCAGTCAAATGTAACCGCCTCGAACGGTGAATTCACCCTGGTGGTTCCCTACTCCACGGAAGGGCCCATCGCCAGCGGCACGAACTTTGACACCAAGCCTTTGGGAGCCTACCAGGTCTCCGTGGGCGACAAGACCTACGAGGTAAAGGTACCTGAGGAGTACGTCCTCTCCGGGTCGGTCGTCAACATATGAAGCTCCTGGAGGAGATGAGCTGGCCCGAGATCGAGGCAGGCTTGGCTCAGACGAGGACTGTGATTCTGCCTGTGGGGGCCACGGAGGAGCACGGGCCTCATCTTCCCACGTTCACAGACACCATTCAGGCCCTGGAAGTGGCCAGGGCAGCAGCGGAGTGCTGCGACATCTTCCTGGCGCCGCCCCTGCATTATGGGGTCTGCCGCAGCACACGAGGATTTCCCGGCACCATCACGGTGGGTCACGACGCGTTGCGAGCCTTTATGGAGGATCTTCTGCTCTCTTTTTGCGACAGCGGTTTTGAAAATATCCTGATTCTGACAGGCCACGCCGGAGGGCAGCACTTGGCCGCCCTGGAGGAGGC
Organism: uncultured Methanotrichaceae archaeon; assembly: GCA_964589745.1. Lineage (GTDB taxonomy): Archaea > Halobacteriota > Methanosarcinia > Methanotrichales > Methanotrichaceae > Methanothrix. The sequence continues at coordinate 2,163 of CAZPUO010000041.1, read as the reverse complement.
CTGCCAGAGAGCCCTGGAAGAGCGCGATTTTTGTGTCAGTCTCGTGTCCCTGTTTGATCTTATCGATTCCAAGGATGTAGAGACACCAGGAGACGGCCACTCCGGGGAGATCGAGACCTCGCTGATGATGCATCTTCGGAGTGATTTAGTAAAGGGACGGCCGGAGGGGCATTTTCCCAAGAGGCCCAGATTCCTGATCCTGAGGGATGTGCGCTACCTTATGGGCAATGGCATCATGGGCGACCCTGCCCCAGCCTCTCCGGAAAAGGGAAGGGTCTTCTTCGAGATGGCGGTGCGGGGAGTCATCGACGCCTTGGAGGAGCTGGAGTCCTTTCCCGGGAAATTGTAAACGCAATTGTCTTTCTGTATTACCCTTTTTTGAGATGGCTTTTGCTTTTGCGGCAGGCAATTTTGCGCTATTTTTAGCATATTCGACAGGTTTATAAAGCATCAATCTAACCGGAAAAAACGTGCCTGAGAAGACTGCCGGAATATCCTTTGTAAATCACATAGTCAGGCTTCTGAAGCCGGAGAGGTTAGCTTCGGGCATCTTCGGCAACTTAGTCTTTTCTTTCTTTTGAATGCCGGGCGAAGGGAACTGGCAGCAGCTTGGAAATTTCGCTCGGCGGCGGGATGATATCATGTTATCGGAAAGCGATGCCAAAGTTCTGAAAGCGATATCTGAAGGACATTTGGATCCTCAGACCATCGCCGAAAAGCTGGGAATGAAGGTGGAAGCGGTCCGGGCCTCTGCGGACGCGCTAGCGGAGCAGGGTTTCGTTGAGGTTGCCAAATCGGTGGAGGAGATCTTCTCTCTGACCGAGGAAGGCACAAAATATGCCCGAGAAGAGCTTCCGGAGAGAAAGCTGCTCCAGGCCATCGGTTCAGGCAAGCTCATGTCCGAGCTGAAGGACCCCTCTCTCAAGATCGGCCTGGGCTGGCTGCGCAAGAAGGGCTGGGCCGTGATCCAGGGTGGTGAGATCAAGCCCATCGGCTCTGCCGCCAAAGGAAAGGACGAGGAGATTTTGAAGACCTTGCTTGCTGGGCCGAGGAGCGGCGTGGGGCTGGACAACAAAGGTTTGGCAGACCTAAAGAGCCGGGGGCTGGTAGCTTCGAGCAAGTCCAAAGCCTGGAGATACGGGATCACCCCTGAAGGATGCAAGGCTGCTTCAGAGCAGGGGGCAGTTGCGACGGCAGAGTCCATAGCTGCCATCACTTCTGGAATGATAAAAACCGGTGAATGGACTGGCAGCAATCTGAGATACAATGGCAAGCTCTACCATGCCCGTCCTTACGATGTTACACTGGCAGCAGACAAAATCTACCCCGGCAAGAAGCATCCCTACCAGCGGCTCATCGACTTCATGCGGGAGATCATGCTGGAGATGGGATTCACCGAGATCAAGGGCCAGATCATCCAGTCCAGCTTCTGGAACTTTGATGCGCTCTTCCAGCCGCAGGACCATCCCGCCCGGGAGATGCAGGACACCTTCTACCTGGATACCAAGGCGGAGATTCCAGACTTTACAAAAGTCAAGGAGATGCACGAGAACGGCGGAGCCGTGGGCTCGACCGGCTGGGGGGGCTGCTGGAGCCCTGAGATAGCAAAACAAGAAGTGCTGCGAACCCACACCACTGCGGTCACCATCAAGTATCTTGCCGATCACCCCCGGCCGCCGGTCAAAGCCTTCGGCATAGATCGCGTCTACCGGCGCGAGGCCATAGACGCCACGCACACCCCGGAGTTCGAGCAGCTGGAAGGAGTAGTCATGGACGAGGGCGTAAGCTTCCGGCATCTGCTGGGGATCCTGAAGGAGTTCTACGCCAAGATGGGCTTTGAAGAGGTTCGCTTCCGGCCAGGTTACTTCCCCTACACCGAGCCGTCCGTCGAGCCGGAGGTTTTCATAGACGGTTTGGGCTGGGTGGAACTGGGCGGTGCGGGAGTCTTCCGCAGGGAGGTCACGGCACCCTTCGGCATCGAGCACCCCGTGCTGGCCTGGGGCTTGGGCGTCTCTCGCGTGGCCATGCTCAAGCTGGGCTTAAAAGATCTGAGACTGCTTTACCAGTCGGATATTGAATGGCTTCGCCAGACGCCTGTTTCCATCAAAATGTGAGGATTATCCATGCCGGTTGTCAGACTTTATTACGAGGATATGGAGAGGC
>CAZPUO010000040.1:0-14845 GCA_964589745.1 uncultured Methanotrichaceae archaeon | reverse complement strand
ATGTTAAATAATATGGCAATTATGAGTATAAATAGTTTGGTACAGGACTATAATAATAAATAGGTGGAATCAAATCACGAAGATGATAATGGACGAATCGAGTGCAGATCTCACCAGGCTCTTTGGGGAGCTGAGGGTTATGGCACCTGAGATGCTGGGATGCAGTGAGCGCCGTTTGATTCTTCCCAGAAAGCTGGGTGATTTGGAAAAACCGGAATTCTTGGAGGACATGGCGGATAGAATCCAAAAGCTGAAGCGCGCCAAAGATATGCTCGATGCCGGCATGATCGTACAGGCGGAATATGAATCCAGGAAAGCCGAGATTCTGTCGAAAGAATGACTCTCGTGTATCGGCCTTGACCAAGGGGCTTATTGCGATGTTATAACCACATTTTCCCATGCGACTAAAAAGCTTTTTCGTCAGAATTATTTAAATAGCCGAATGAAAAGTGCGAATCACATAAAGTGCAAATCTTATAACCTGTGAGTTGGCTAATTGCTTAGCTCAGGTTGATTAAAGTTTGCCTCCAAGTCAATATCAAGCAAGCGTAGCAGGTTTTTTACTATCAATGGTTTTGATCATGAAGTAATGTCTTCAGGCTGAGTTAAAAATAAAACCGGCGGCCGCCACCGCCAATGATAACCATGAAGTAGCAGAGCGTCATCTTAAGCAGAATATGATGCTAAGGCACCCCGCAGAATTAGTTGCGAAAAAAGGCAACATTAAGCCGATATTCCGAAATTTCACCGCCGATTGGGAGAAAGCAGTCCGATGATAGAGATAGACGGCTCTTTTGGCGAAGGTGGCGGACAGATCGTGAGGACGGCAGTGGCGCTGTCCGCGGTAACAGGAAAGCCGGTCCGCATAAAGAATATCAGGCAGGCCCGGCCAAAACCCGGTCTAGCGCCCCAGCATGCGCAGGCCATATCGGCTCTGGCCCGAATCTGCAATGCCAGAACTTCGGGGGCAGATCCAGGGTCCTCGGAGATTGCATTCGAGCCGAGCGAAATTCGCGGAGGCCGCTACAAGGTGGAGATTGGAACTGCAGGAAGCGTCACGCTTCTCATGCAATGCCTTTTACCTGCGCTTCTCAAGTCCGATAGCCCAATCGTCTTAGAAGTGCATGGCGGCACAGATGTTCAATGGTCTCCCACGGTGGATTACTTCAGAAATGTCTTTCTGCCAGCATTGGAAGGCTTCGGGGCCAGAATACGCCTTGAGCTTTGGCAAAGAGGATATTACCCCAGGGGCCAGGGCACAGTGCTTTTGCAGGTCGAGCCTGCGGAGCTGAAGACTGCCCATCTCAAGGCTCAGGCTGCGCCTGTTGTAGGCATCTCTCACTCGTCCAACCTGCCTGAGCACGTGGCGAAGCGACAGGCTGAGGCGGCGTCTTTGGCTCTGCAGCAGGCAGGCTTTCAGAGCGAGATAGCCACTGAATCTTTGGCAGTCGCGTCTACAGGCAGCGGCATAACCCTCTGGTCAGGCCACAAGGGCGGCAGCGCGCTCGGGAAAAGGGGCCTGCCAGCGGAGACCGTAGGAAAAAAAGCGGCCCTGGAGATTATTTCAGAGCTTAGGTCGGCGACGGCAGTGGATGTGCATCTGGCAGACCAGCTGATTCCTTACCTCGCCCTGGCTGGTGGAAGCTATACAACCAGAGAAATATCCATGCACACCAGGACCAACATCTGGACGGCCGAGCATTTCCTGAAGAGGAAGATCTCGGTCTTTGGAGAGGATATTATCAGGGTTGAAGCCCTTTCCGTCTAGATCTTTATGCCTGGCTGTACCGGTTCAAATACGATTCGATGTACTTTTTGATCTTTTCGCCTTTATAGACGCCGGCATGGCCTTCGCAGAGGATGTCCGCCCGCAAAACGAGCAGCTTTTGCATAGATTCTCGCCAGTCTGCCAAATTCGAGCCCCAGGCGGGGGAGAATGGCCCGTGAATATCCTGGCCAAATAGGACGCGGCCGTCCGGAGTGTCGATGTAGACAGAGATGCTCCCAGGCGTGTGTCCGGGCGTGTGAAGGAAATTGAAATCCAGATCGCCCAAACGCAGTTTTTCCAGATCGCCTTTCAGAAGAATATCGACATCGACAGGCCTGTAATCCACGCCATACATGCCGGCAGCCGTCAGATCGTTATTCTCGCCCTCAATTCCCATTCGGTCCAGCTCATGAGCTATGATCTTAGACCCGTAGCGTTCTTTCAGAGTTGCCAAGCCGCCGATATGATCGATGTGGCAATGCGTTGCTATGACATGCCAGATCTGCGCGGGCTCGAAGCCAAGCGACCTGATGTTCTCCTCGATTTTGCGGATACCATAGCCGACTCCTGCATCGATTGCCACCAGCTCGCTTCCCGCATCAACGAGATAAACGAAAGCATCTTCGGGGGCAGAAAGGCCTGGGCCTCCCACAACATAAACGCGATCGCAAATGGCCTTGGCTCTGCTCATGATTCCTCCTCGGATCTGATTTTCTCGGATTTAAGTGCTTGATTTTTATATTATTTTTTCTTCATCTTTCCTGAGGGACCGAAGCCTTCTCATGCTGATGTAATACTCGGTCAGCAAGGCGATGGCGGCCATGGCCAAGACGGCGAAGATCGTCAGCAAGGCCTGAAGGGCGTTATTCCTGTAGTAGCTCACCTCTATGTACTGGATCTGCGAGGTGTTGTACCAGGTGAGGATGGTTCCTGCCTCATCGGAATGGAATTCGTCCGGGGACGGCCTGGCTATTCCTAGTATTCGATCACCTGTTGTATATCCCTGTGGCAGAATTATGCGCACCGGGCCGCTGTCCTCAAGAGGAAGAACGAACTGCTGGCCCTGCTGAGGCATGGTGTAGATCAGATCTCCCGAGACGTGTCGCTCAAAGTTCAGGCCGTAGATGTTGTTTCCTCTCCAGAAAAGATAGCTGCTGTTCAAACCAACCCTTTTCCCATTTTCGTCGAGCAGGGTGATATTTTCCGTCTTCTCTGATAGAGTGAGATTCAATTTACTGGCATTTACCGGCTGTATGACCTCTACTTCTTTCTGGCCCAGATGATAGGTGGTGCCATTGAACTCCATGGCGCAGCAGACCTGGCATATGACTGCGAGAGCCATTAGAGCCAAAGCACCCTCCTTGAGGATATGATTGTGCATTGTCTAGCTCGATGACGCGCTCCGACTTTATCAAGGTGCGCCTCTCCTCAATTTTAATAAGCTTAAGATTTATTAATTACTCTTGAAAATAATAACAGTTCAAAAAGTATATCTCTACAAAAGATACTCAACTCTCTGAAAGATATACCAGATGAGATGAAACGACAGAAACTGCAGGTGGCAAAAAAGGTTCCACGCATAATAAAATAATGTCAAGTATGTCGCCATAGTCAAAGGTAAGTTTTTTGTGAAGCTTGGCCAGGGCCCTGCGCCGATGCCAGACTCGGACAGATAGCCTGGCTCGATCGCTTGATATGCGATCCGAGACCAAAGATGTATCCTGAATGAAAACCGAGATGCAATCTGGAATTCGGGCATTCCTCATCGATCTGGACGGGGTGCTCTACGTGGGAAAGAATCCTGTTCCGGGATGTAGGGAGTGCCTGGAGATGCTGGATGATCGGGGATACAGCTATCGGTTCGTCTCCAACTCCACGCGCAGGTGTCGAAGCTCTGTTGCAGAGCGCCTGAAGGGGCTGGGATATGACGTGCCCGCAGATCATATCTTTACACCTCCCCTGGCGGCCATCGAGCGTATGAAAGAATTGAATAAAAAACGATGCTACTTGCTCACGACAGGAGATGTGCAGAAGGATTTTGAAAAGGCTGGCATCATCGTTGCTAATGAGGACGTCGACTTCGTGGTGTTAGGTGACGCCGGGAAAGACTTCACCTTCGAGCGCCTGAACGAGGCCCTTCGGCTGATTCTGGATGGTGCAAAGATCCTGGCCCTGGAGATGGACAGGTACTGGATGGAATCCGACGGCCTGGTTTTGTCCACAGGTCCTTTCGTTGCCGCCCTCGAGTATGCTACGGGAAAGAAGGCTGAGTTGATGGGCAAGCCCTCCCGGCAATTCTTCGAGCTGGCTTTGAGAGACCTTGGCAAGAGACCCGAGGAGGCTGCCATGATCGGAGACGATATCCTGACCGATGTGCGCGGGGCTCAGGAAATGGGAATGAAGGGAATCCTGGTAAAAACCGGGAAGTATCGCGCTGATCTGGCGGAACGTTCCGGAGTAAAGCCCGATCTGGAGCTGGAGTCATTGGCCGAGCTCGCCTTGCGTATGTGAACTACCACGCTCTGAAGTCTGAAGGGCACTGAATTCCTTTCATCGCCAAAGCTTGCACCACTGATAGTGATTCAGTGGCTTATACTATTTGGGCGCTGAAGGCAGTGCCATCCCAACGCCATCTCAGCGCTGGGCATGTTTCTGGAAAGCTTATGCAATGAATCGGAAGGCCTGAAGCTCTGGGACTTCCGCTGTTCCGACTGTGCCTCGACTTTTTCGAGGCTGCCATCGACGCAGTCGTTGCACGTCTGAACTATTATGGACGTTAGTCAGCGATATCTGTCCTTCGCGATCCGACGAATTAAAGTAGTAATAGTGATACATATTCAAGAAATAATATGGAAATGTCTCGAAGAAGACAACTCTGTTTCGGGTAATATAGGTTACACAAACTCATAAGAGCAACCGTCCAAAGATTATATCTGCAAAAAATTCGCAAAAAGTGCTCGGTGCAGGGCTAAATAAAGTTTCCGCCAAAGACCTGCCAAAACCTTCAGGGCAATGAAGCTGTTGAATTAATTAAGCCCTCCTGGCCGAGGCTCATCAGATAGGGGAGTATCCAGATGCAGGGAAGAGGTCGAAAGACGATAAAGAAGGAGAGGAATTCATCAGTCTCCATCAGTTCAGGGGAGAGAAAGAGATTGAAGAGAGAGAGGAAACCGGCAAAATCAGCGGAAAGCGTCTCCATTAAACCGGAAGCGGCACCGGCGCAGGAAAAGATCGCGCCTCTCGGCCTGGTTTCTGGGAAGCCCTCTTTACAACAGAGCACTTATGGGATGATGGGCAATTTCGAGCTGGTTGTTCCTCTGGCTGAGGGCGGCCTGGCATACTACTGGCGCAATAACGATGATGAGAGTCTCCCCTGGGAGGGGCCGGTTAAATTTGGCGCTGAGGCAGGTCGGATCGATGGGGTATCTCTGATCCAGAGCGACTTTGGGCAGGCGGGCAACCTGGAACTGGTGGCGACGGACATTGGGGGCCACCACCTGATGCATTTCTGGCGCGATTCAGGTTCGGCCCTAGGCTGGTACGGCCCAACCCAGATCTCCGAAAAATCTCTGGTCCCGGTCTTTTCCGGAAGCCCGGCCATGATCTGGAGCAACTTTGGATGCAGAGGCAACTTCGATCTGATAGTGCCGCGAACGGAAGGAGGCTTTGCTTACTACTGGCGGGACAACGACGACCCTAATCTATCCTGGTGCGGCCCTCTGAATTTCGCCACGGAGGCGGGGATATTCGATGCCGTAGCCCTTATTCAAAGCAACTTCGGTGAGCCCGGAAACCTGGAGCTGGTGGCGCGCTCGGGAGACAGCCTGGTCTTCTTCTGGGGCGAGCCAGGTCAGGAGCTGAAGTGGCACGGGCCGGAGGTCATCGCCACCGGGGTTGCCGGCGCTCCTTCCATGATCCAGAGCAACTTCGGCAACAAAGGCAACTTCGAGCTGGTCGTACCGCTCGCCTCTGGGGGCCTGGGTTACTACTGGCGCGATAATGATGATGCTCATCTGCACTGGTACGGTCCTTTCATGTTCGGCATGAATATGGGCAAGGTGGAGGGCGTCTCGCTCATCCAGAGCAACTTCGGCAATCCGGGGCACCTGGAGCTGGTGGCTCAGCTTGAAGGCCGTTTGGCGTTCTTCTGGCGCGATTCCGGACCGGACTTGAGGTGGAACGGGCCGCAGTATTTGACCTTGTGAATAGGGAGAAGGCTGGCGCAAAATATCTGCGGGAGCGCTCACTCCAGACCCTTTTTTCCGAGCTGCATCCTTAGCCGGGGCCTCTTATGCCTGGCCGATGCCCTCTCCGGCAGCTCACGGAGCGCGCCGCAGGGCCTCCAGGATCTTTAAAATTGCTGAAAGCCGCTCTTCCAAGTCCTGGTGCAACGCCTTGATCGAGCGTGGCTCCAGCGCCCCGGCCAGGCCCAAGGCAATGGCGTCGAGGCTGTAGAGGGACACTGCCGCCAGGCAGTCTATTTCTTCTTCCTCCTCCTGCTCCCACCCAAAGCCTTTGGTGCAGGTCTCGCGAAATCGCCAAGCTCTGGTCAGGTGGCCGTCCTCGTAGAGAACGAGCCTGACATCAGAGCTGAAGCTGCGGTCCTCGTCAAGGGGCACGCGCTCCGATCTGCCGAAAATGGTGATGGACTTGCGGTAGTAGGTTTCGCTGTCATCCAGTAAGGGAACGAAGGGCGCGGCCTTCTGCAGGATCTTCCCAAGGGCCTCGGCCTCGCGCTGCAGAGTTTCATTTTTCATGAGCGCGATCTTTTCGGGCAGCGGTGAGAGATCATCGAAAGCTGCGTTGACCTTGGCCAGGGAGGCGGGCAATTCGGGCTGCCGTTGGAAACGCTGATTGAGCATCCGAACGGCAGACGCGAGGCGCGCGCGCACGGAGGGGCCCTGCACGCGGGCGCGGCCGGCGGCGATCCCGCGCGACCGGAAGGCAGGAGACGAACGAGCGGCCCTGCCCATCGCTGCCCAGGCCTCCGCACCTCCAGCGCTGAGGGGCCTGCCCTGTGGAATGCGGTCAGGTGGAATGCGATCCTCTCGGTCGGATTCCTGCCAGACACGCCGCAAAGCTGCATTCCTGGCGCTGAAGCGCGGCAGGCTCGGATGGTGCCTGAGAGCCCGGATGAGCATCTTCCGAAGCTATGAGGCATCAAGGACCAGGATCATTGCCTCGATCTGGCCGAAAGGGAGTTTCCAGAGCCAGAATTGCAATGGAACTATCATAAAAAATCATCTAAAATTATTGATAAAATTCTAGTTAATAGAATAATAAAGAAAACAAAACAATATATGAGGCAATCGTAATAACGGGAATAATTCGTAGAGAATACTTGTAGATATCATTTGCTCGCTGGTAATCTTTTCTTTCGTAGTAGAGTGCCAGTAAGACCCCACTAATAAGAACAGCTATCAAAATTACATAGGTCAAAACCATAAACTCGTCTGCGAAGGTGAAATAGGAGATAGAAGGTAACCCTTCCTGCATCCTCAAGTGGAGCAAGATCGTCGCCAGAAGCATGGTGCTGTTGACTGTTATCCGTGTCGAAACTCGATCGCCCTTAAACAACAGCGAGAGGAGAGAAACAAGGATTATAAGGAAGACGGGCAGTAAGAGTTTGAACCCCGAGGTGACATTCGTTCTTCTAATGTCTACATCAAATACGAAACGAGAGTATGTTTCATTATAGATGGAGTAGAAATGAGGAATCGATCTTCCGCTGTAACCCTTCAATTGCCAGCCTACAAGAGCAGCATTGGAATCGATGCTGCTGTTCTTAGCATCAAAAACATAGATTAAGCTCTTGGTCGTATTGATGCGATCTTCTATCTCAATAGGCAATTTGTGTTTGTCAAATGGGTAGTTCTGCAAGTCCACGTTAGTGAATAGCGATGCCTGGATACGGTACATTTTTTCATAAGGATCTTCTAAAATTTTGGTTACGCTATTTACATATCCATTCATGAATTCAATATTATCTATTGAATATGGCCTATCGCTAACCAGATCGATATAGAAATCGATAGTGTAAGATCCTGTACTCATATCCAGCATGCCTATATCCAAGACGTAAATGCCCACGAATACTTTAGCCGGTTCGTTTGTTTGATCTTGATTAGATAACTGATCTGTAGAAAATGCAAATCCAGGAGGGATGAGAGCAATAATAAAAAGAAAAAGAACGGCTAGAATTGTTGCAAACCTGAAATTTAATAATATTCTCATTGACATCCCATTTTAGTAGGGTGTTTGACCTATCGGCTGAAAAAGGTTTGGATGTTTTTCGCAGGATGAACAGACATCATAGTATAGACTTCTCGTTAAGTCACCCAGAGGAAAGGCCAGGTGGATCTACAAATCCGTGAACCTGAGATCCAACTGGCTAAGGACTCCTGAGCAGCTTCCACTCGCTTATAGGATTCCCTGAAGTGCTGCAATACAGGCGGCTTCTGCATCCATGCCGCTAAGAAGCATCCTCCCTCACGAACCGACCGTACCGCTCTACCGGACGCATGCGACGAGCGAGTGGCCCCGCCCACCGCGGCCCCAAGCTGCCCTGCCATCCGCGCTGCAGGGGCCGGGCGGCTCCGGGGCGCGCGCGGGATGCGATTCTGCCCATTGCGGCAGCCCTCATCCACGCTGCTAAGCTTCATTCCTCCCGCCCCCTCACCCGCGCGTGCCCGCGGGCGCGTACGCGGGCGAGCCCCGTGCGACCGGACGACAGGCGACCCGCGCCCACGGCCACCCAAAAGCTTTTTCGCCCGATGCTTCCATCCTGAGCGGGAGAAGGCTGAGGCAATTAGCCAGTAGCGGTTCTGGAGACGAGTCGAGATGGTATTCACATTGCAGCTATCACGCACTGCTCAGAAAGCCTTAGATAAGCTTCCTCCCAACGCCGTGAAAAAGATTTACCACCATCTGGAAGAGGTCACAAGAGATCCTTACAAGCCACGGCCAAAGGCTGATATTGTACCCGTGGCTGGAAGTAAGACTTTGTACAGACTGCGAGTCGGTAAGCTCAGAGTGGAATATGAAGTGCGCAATGATGAAAATACTATAAAAATTGCAAAAATATTCCAGAAGAAAAGAAAATCGGATTACAGATAAAGCAATATACTAACAATGGAGAAGATAGTCCAATGGCAGCACGAAGCAAAACCAGAGCAGCCAAAGAGGAACCCCTTACTGACATGGATTTCGCTGCTCTTGACGAAGAGGATGAATCAAGCTCCGAAGAACTCCATGCCCTCATCGAGCGAGAAAAGGACGATTTCATTTCCTTTGAGGAATACGCTAAGCGACGCGGCGTAAGTCTCTGAAACTATGGCCTCCAGAAAGTCCATTGCAAAAGATTTGGTTGATCGGAAATATAAGAAGCTTTTGAAAGAGAAGGATCGGTACATCTCACTCGATGATTATTGCGCCAAACGTGGCATCGAGTGAGAGCAAGTTTTTACATACCTTGTTATTAATATATTTCATTTAATGTCAGCTGCCGTCTGATCTCGGCACTAAGGTACAATTCACTGGACGGCAGCTGATTGGTTTGAAGGGCCAGGGATGGCGTGCTTGGGCGAGCTGCCTTCATCCGCGTTGCAGATTCACATCCTACCGCCGCCTTCTTTGCCAACCCTGTATCCTTCCGACCCCCCTCACCCACGCGCGGGCCCGCGGGCGCGTACGCGGGCGAGCCCCGTGCGACCGGACGACAGGCGACGAGCCACCGACCCAAATCCTTTTCTTGCCCAAGAGCGCATATCATGCTGGGATGAAACTCAAGATTACAATCACCGGTCTAAAAGTCCATGATGTGGGATACAGGCCATATCTTACTGAATTGGCCATGCGTCTGGCTCTCAAAGGCTTTGAAGTCTATAACGATGAAAAAGACGGGCAACAAGCAGTAATAGCTCTAGTTGAAGGCGATGAGCAAAGAGTCACGAAGTTCTATAGCTTAATCATAGCAGAGAGGCCACAGCTCGCCAATGTGGCTAACATAAAGTCCGAGGACTATACCAGCGATATCATGCCTTTATGGCAGTACGCATCCATAAACACCTCATCGCAAATGAACAAAGCCATACCGGTCCTCTTGGAAATGAGGGATGATCTTAAGTCAGCGAAGGGAAATACTGAGGCAATTCCTCAGATCCTAGAAGAAATCAAAGGATTGTCGGATGAGCTTCAACCGGGATTTGCGATGCAGTTCCGCCAGATGCAGGCGGATGTCAGGGCTATAAAGGAACGATTGGGTATGTCTTGAATGCTTCCCGCAATCTATCCAGTCCTCTAGCTCTCCATCCTGATCGTCCTCTAGGCCGCGTTGCTCCTGGTAGGCTGCCTTCATCCGCGTTTCCGATTCGCATCCCTACCGCCGCCCTCACCACCGGCTCGCCTTCCTCCCGCCCCCTCACCCGCGCGCGTGCCCGCGGGCGCAGGCGGGGCCAGCGGCGAGCCCGCGCGACCGGAGTGCGGGCGAGAGCGAGCGGTCCTGCCTACCGCGGCCCTGCAGCAGCCAAAAGCTTTTTCGCCTGATGCATATTTCCTGAGTAGGAAGGGCTGAGGTGAGGATCTGTGACAGTTCTGGCGATGAGGTGCAAATAATGCCGCTCATAGTGATGCTCTCTCCAGATGCTCAGAAGTATCTCGATAGTCTGGACAAAAAGCGTGTCAAAAATATCAAAAAGCACCTTAAGGATCTGGAGAAAGACCCGTTTAAACCGCGAGCAGGTTGCGATATTGACATCATCGGTGGCAGCGGAAGGCCGCCTATGTATCGTTTGCGAATGGGAAACTTCAGAGCCGTGTACTTTGTGGATGAGAACACCGTGTACCTAACGGATCTCTTTCCGAAAAAGAGAGATTCGGCTTATAGGGAAAATTAATAAGTGAGCGCAAACATAAGATGTATTGATGGCAGCAGCGAAGGTTTGCAGAGAAGAGCCTGTATTGGAAGCCTATGCAGATGAGCAGTACAAGAAGCTCTTGAAAGAGAAGAATCAGTATATCTCGCTCGATGACTATTGCGCCAAACGTGGTATCGAGTGAGGACAAGCTTCTATTAAGCTTCTATTTTACATATTTTGTTATTTAATGCCAATTACAACCGGATCTCGGCACCTAGATGCAATTCAAGGGACTGGCAACAGACTGCTTGAGGTGTCTGGGATGGCGTACTTGGACAAGCTGCCTTCATCCGCGCTGCCAATCCGCATCCCTGCCGCCCCCCCCACGAGCGGGCCCGCGGGCGCGACCGCAGGAGATCCTGCTCTGCCGGATTGCAGGCGACGAGCAAGCGGTCCCGCCCATCGCTGCCAGGCCTCCGCACCTCCAGCGCTGCAGGGCCAGGCCTGTGGATTGCGATCCTGCTCGACCGGGACCTGGAAGCCAGACATGCCGCCAAGCCGCATCCTTGTAGTCTGTAGCTTACCGCTATCTAGCTCTATCTGACGCAGCCAAAAGCTTTTTCGCCTGACGCGATCCTGCTCGACCGGGATCCTGCGAGCCACAGTGCCCCCCCTGCTGCCCTGCGGCTTTACCGCCATCATGCTCTGCCGGATTGCAGGCAAAAGCTTTTTCTCCTGATGTAGCCATCTGGCAGCAGGAGAGGGCTAAGGCAAAGCTGGATAGGAATTTCCGGTTTGATGTTCCCGGATATACCCAATCATATCCCCTGAGGTGACATTTACCGTCTTTCCTGCATACTTAACATCTGGAATTCGGTGGAGTGATTCGAGGTCATACACGCGCGGACCATATTGATAACCTGAGTATTCAAGCCACCATTCAGTATATCCAATATTTTCTATCGTCTTATTTTGTATGTCGTTATACTGCCCATTGCGGTAGGTGACAACCAGCTTTTCAAACAGTGCCTTCCAGCTATCAAGGTTTTCCATAGAAGTTGCATTGACATACGCGGTCAGATATGCGCGAGCTTCCATCTCATTTACCTTGTACAAATCAAGAGCCTTATGCTCGACATCTGCCTGCCTGGAAAGCTCTGCCCTTTCAATACGTGCCTGTTCTGTTTTGATGACTGGACTCATCTCACTGTACATCAGCTTAGCCCAGTTCTGCACCATTTCAAACGGCCAGAATGCAGTGTCCATATCAAGATGCCAGTGAGATCCATGCTGATAAGGTGCAGGAAGCATTGTTATTCCCGCATAAAACGGCGCATAGCAGGTCTCTGATGGTGAAGATAGTCCAAGCCAGCAAATACCTCCGATCGCGTCCGGCAGCCAATCACGTGCCTGAGCAACATACGAAAAACTGCACTGATCTGTGGATAAAGGCCTAGGCCAAGCACCAGGCTTGAGCTCCCCCGAGTAAAGCCGATCATGCACATCGAATGGGCCAAATTCTCTATACGGATTTCCAAACGGCCCGCCTGCGGGCGGTGCAGTCAAATCAAAGACCGTGCCTTCATAATGGTCCCGAAATAGATTAAATGCTTCCGTAATATTTACAGGCTTATCAGGAGCTACCGAGAATGGATACTTTGTAGTGAACGGTCCTTCAACATAAGGAGAGAGATTCATTGATGGTGCAATCCGGTCCAGCATACGCCACACCCGGCCTAAAGAGTAGTAAGGATGGGAATACTCGCCCGCGCCGAATACTCTGGCCCAGTCCAGTTTGCCTTCTGAAGAGTTCCACCATCCCATCGCCTCTGCATCTTTGAAAAGATTTTTTGAATGGATTTGGTCTGGATTGTTTGGATCGATCTCTCTGATTCGGAACCGGTTTGCAGCAACGAAAACCTGGCCATCTGGAACCTTTTGTGCTACCCAGTATCCTCCTGTTCCTGAGGGAGTCCCGCCGCACATCTCTATAACCCAGACTTCATTTGGATCTCCAAATATGAGTACCTCGCCAGTTCCATAGTAGCCGTACTCATCAATGAGAGACCCCGTAAGGTTTACCGCCTCCCTGGCTGTCTTGCAGCGTTCCATAGCAACATCTGCCAGCTCTAAACTATAGAACATACGCTTTCCCTTTTCGGCATCAGGGTGGATCTTCGCAAAGTCAGTACTTTCACCTGCCATTAGCTGGTGTTCGTTGATGATCCCATATGGTCCTGTAAGATAGCCGAAGGTATGCTCAGCCTGATCGATATATCCGATTATTGTCTCATTGCTTGTTGAGGTAGAGGCCGCACCTCGAAATTCGACCATACTGGTCGGATCAAAGGGTATAGGGCGTTTCGATCCAGGCATATGATTTTGGGCCGGAATATATCTGAATGTTACCATATCCTCACTGATGCAATCACCCATGTTGCATAATCCAAAACCATCATTTGTATGTCCCACAAAGACAGATCCATCCTCTGAAGCAGATTTGGTCACTCCAAATGTTGTGCATCCCAAGCCCGATGAAGATAGATTCAAGAGAATGCAGACCATAATAGCTGTCCTGATTATTGCCATGAGGACGGAAGGTTCTTACTATCATATTAAGTTTTTTTTAAGTTTGGCCCTCGATCCCTATCCCGCTCCTGCGCATGACCGGATCGCGGAGCAAGAGCGAGCGGTCCTGCCCACCGGCCCTGTGGAGTGCGATCCTGTTTACCGGATTCCTGCAAACATTCGCCGCCAATCTTCGTCCCTGTCGCCCCTTCTTGGCCCTGCCCATTGCTATCCAGCCCTCCGCACCTCCAGCGTTGCAGGGCTGGGCGGATCCGGGGGAGCGGGCGTAGGATGCGATCCGGGCCATCTTGAACCGGATAGCTAGGATTCCGCCCATGACGGCATCGCTCTTTACTGCTTTCTTAGCCAATTTTGCCCCATCTTCCTTCCCAGGTCGCTGAAATTGGGATATAAATTCGCTCGCTCCAGCGCAGTGCTAAATTAAAAATTTTTAGTGATGATTGTCTCTGTCGCAATCGTTTTAGTCTGATGTGTACAGCGGAAGTGTCGATTAATATTAGGAATGCTTTTTAAGGTCCGGAGTACTAAAATGAGACTTAGAGTAATCAGCACCAGAAATGAGATCCCAAATTTGAATCCCAATGAGAAGACAGTTCATCTGGCCTTCCGGGCCAGCAATGTAGATTTCCTTAACCTGATGCAGAGATGTCCCAGGCTGAGGGTGATTCAGGTTCCGCCATCCTACCGCAAGACCATGTCAAATGCCATCCAGGTATTCCTGGACATGCAGGGCATTGATATGCTCGAAGGCGACGTGTGGGGGCACAGAAAGGACCTGGACGAGTACTTCACCGTGGACGATACCACGCTGAAGGAGATCCGCGCCCTAGCTGCCGGCGGTGCATCTATTGATGATGTGGCCGGTCAGATTCAGAAGAAGGCCAGGATCGGCTCGGACCTGATCAAGTACATCGCCAAGAACAAGATTACCGCTTGAGCCCGGACGTTGTGCCGGCTCAGCTAACCCTTACTCATTTTATAACGTAATACCCCAAAGCCTGCAACTTGAAACTATAGTGCTTAACCCAAAGATTTACACTTGACACGCATTTCGTCCTATCAGTGCATAGCGATCATAAGTGTCAAATCCTGGGTTAAACACTGTAATCACAGGTACTAATGCAAGTTAAAGAGAGCTTGCGGGGGACGGGATCCCCGCGCGTGATCTTACTAACATAACTTGCCGCTTTCTTGAGGAGCCGAGTACTGGCCAATAGAGATATGGCTGAGAAAATTGATTGATAGTTCGGAGAGTTAACTTGAAGTGACCTAGGTTATCGGTATCTTTTTTCTTCTGAAGTGGATTATTAGTGAATAAAAAAGGTATGCTATCTGGTTTTGTATCTTTTGTGCATGAGCAATCCGCTCATGAGAGCTTGACTTAGGCACCCTTCATTATGCCATACTTCTCACCCATAAGGATGTGATCATCTACCATCGCCGTCATTTCAAATCCTGCACGTTTCTGGAAGAGCATAACAAAATCAGATCCTCCGAATTTGAAATTTCCGAGCATGTCGCCCTTTTCATGAACGGTTCCCACCTTAACATCATTCTCAAAACCCGACTATATCTGAGCTCTTGAAGAAATACACCGACTTAATGAGACCGATGGCAAACGAGGTCGTTGGGT
>CAZPUO010000039.1:0-15043 GCA_964589745.1 uncultured Methanotrichaceae archaeon | reverse complement strand
TAATAAAGTATATTAAAATAAAATTTTAATTCTTTTAAATGTAAAACATTAATAAAAAATTAATATTTATTAATAATTACAAATTATTTAGTTAACTTTATATTTAAAAATCGATTCTTTCTCGAAAAGTTAGAGTTAGACGATCCAAAGTCAAAGTTTTTAAATTAAATTTAATATTCATAGCTGGAGATATGCTTGACTGGCCTACCCAACATTACATTGGGCTGGATACTTCTTCACAGGGATGATTCTTCTCGGTTGGGATATTTTTCTTGGGATCTGCTTGCTCCATGGTTTGGCTTGAATCCGAATTTGGCTTGGACATGGAAGTCGGGCCTAAGGCTGTGAAATTACCCTCAGAAAACCTTTCGCGGCAGAAGCAAAAAGAGTCACAGACATTCGAAATATACGTCAAAATCAAAAAAGTTAGTTTTTGCGAGGGCTATTTGGCAAGGACTTCCTCCAGAGGCCTGCGGGGCGTGTGCTCTGGAATAGATTTTTCAAAGCCCAATCGGAAGGCTTGCTGCGGATAGCCTTCCGGCAGCAGCTCCGCCAGCTTTGCTTTAGTCTCCGGAATCTCCAGAACCTGGCTCATGGGTTGAACGCTGAGGTTCATGGCAGTGGCCGCCAACCAGAGTCGCTCGAAGGCCTGGCCTGACCTGACCTGAGCTTCCTTACTGTTCTCTTCAGTGATTAGAAAACCGAGAACTGGGGTGCTGTTCACCAGATCGGCATCATTTCTAGTCTGCCTAGGCCCAACATCCAAAAAGACAACATCCATTTGGGCAAGCAGGGCCTGAATGCCTGTCGGCCCCATCATGCCCTGGCCAAGCCAGTGGCCCAGTTCACTCTTGTAATTCACATCGGAATATTCCGCCTGGTCGGCCGAGACTACTAGCTCGCGGAACTTGTCCTTGAATCCCGGATCTGAGGTCAGGTAGAGATGGACTCCTTCTCCGGCACTCAAGTTTTGCAGCTCTTTGATCGCGCCTTCGGAAACCGGCCGTCCCTCGTAGGGCATGATATTGGTACGCCTGGTGAGAATCGCCTGGAAGATGCTGGTATTCTGATAAAGCGGAGAATGGGCACCGGAAATGAGCTTAATTGATGCGACTGAATCCTCCTTTTCCGGGAAGTAGGTCACTTGGGAGCTGTAGCCGAAGTGATCCGCCGCCACCAGCAGGTTCTCCAAAGCGCAGCCCAGGCTGATATAAAGTCCCCTCTGATCAGAGTCCGCCACCTGCAGCCACCTCGATTTATCGGCAAATATCCTGATAACATCGCCTGAGACATTGAACTTCCAGGGCTGGCTGTTATCGATGGATGGAGCTAGAATGGCGTAGTTGAGAAGAAAAGCAAGCCTTTCTTCCGATGTTCCGTTGGAAGGAAAGTCGCCTTCTTTGACATCCCAGACTTCAAGCGATCCCTTGGGCTGCATCAAGAGCCCAGCCAGCACCATTCCTAGAATCAAGAATAGGCTTATTATTACCACTTTTGCCGTAGATACTCCCATTGATTTTTGCCTCGTGCAATTGAGCTACGCTAGGATTTGCGAATCAAACGAAATATACCCTGCGGCAGTACATAATTCAATTGATATGAAAAGCCAATTTAGAGTTCCGCAGCGCTTTGATCGTGCGAGCTTTCAAGGGATTGAGACCATATTAGATAGTTTGTGAAAATATTGCCTCAAGTCAGCTTTTATGGAGCGAGCAATGTCTAAGCTCTCGCAAAAGATAATTGGGATCAGTGGTGCGCACCGTGCTCCTCCCCATGCCCACCGTGCGATCCATGGGGTGCAGCGTTTGTCCCTGCCTTGATGGCCAGGAAATCCTTATCGAGATAGGCCTGATGGGCCAAGTCCAGGCACTCCTTGCAGATGTTGAACTTCTCATCCTTGGGGCCGTGAATAGTAGCCAAATTGAGCTTGACTGGCACAGTCTCCTTATCAACAAGACACAGCGCGCACTTCATCCTAGATCACCTGGCCACCGCTTTGATTCAAACGGTTATAAGCATTTCCTTTCCATCTGCGGTAGAGATCGTTCTCGACATTCAAAAGATCCAGCACGCGGCCTACCAGCACGTCCACCAGCTCCGCCATATTCTTGGGCTGCGAGTAGAATGCCGGGCAGGCGGGCAGGACCACGGCCCCAGCCTCTGCCACGGTGACCATGTTGCGTAGCTGGATCAGGCTCAGAGGCGTCTCCCTTGGCACCAGCACCAGCCTTCTCCTTTCTTTGAGGCAGACATCTGCGGCCCGGGTGATGAGCGTTTCCGAGGAGCCAGACGCGATCCCAGATAGTGTCCCCATGCTACAGGGAATCACTGCCATGGCGTCGAACAGATGAGAGCCACTGGCCACAGGCGCAGCAAAGTCATCGGGAGAATAAACATAAGCGGCAAGCTTCTCCACATCCTCTGGACGAAAGTCGGTCTCGATCTTCATGATCTTCAGGGCCGAATCTGTCACCACCAGGTGAGTTACGATGCCTTTCTCTTTAAGGACCTGCAAGAGGCGTATGCCGTATCCCACGCCCGATGCCCCGCTGATGCCAACCACGATCTCCAAGTAAACTACCTCTCTATTTTTTTGGCACTCTTACAGCTTTTGGATGGTCAAACCAATTTATGGTTTCGCATGTTGCGCTTGTATAAGTATTAATATTAGTAGTGTATTCGCTAATTGGACATGTGACTGCTTAGAGCAGTTTCCAGATACGCAGAGAAGGGTGAAAGCAATGAGGGGATACATTCCGGCTCTTTGCCAAACCTTTTCAGTCTTAGCTCTTATCAACCGCGATTTTTATCGTTTGTGATCAAACTCATGGTGATGAAGGACGTCAGGTATACCTCGTTCTTTTGAAGGGGTGAAAATGGATACCATTGCCCGGACCAATGAGGCCGATGAACTATTTAAGCAGGGAAGGTACCTTGACGCCGTTAGATTTTACGATAGGGCACTTGAATTAGACCCCGCTGATGCAAATTTATGGAATAGCCGAGGTCTGGCTCTATGCCGCCTAGGCATGTACAGAGAAGCTCTTGAGTCTTTTGATAGGGCATTGGAAATTGATCCGGAATACACGGATGCTCGGAACAACAAAGGAGTTGTCATCTACAAGCAGGAAAAGCACGAAGAAGCTATAGTTTATTTTGATGACATTATCGAGGCGCATCCCAAATATGGCAAAGCCTGGTACAACAAAGCAGTTGTTCTGGATAAGATGGGAAAGCATCTTCTTGCCATTGAGCACTATGATAAAACTCTTGAGCTGAATCCCGGCATAGCAAAAGTCTGGAGCAACCGAGGAGCGTCTCTCGGAAATCTGGGCAGGTACGAAGAGGCCATCGATTGTTTTGATAAAGCCCTGATGCTCAATCCAGAGAGCGCAGAGACCTGGAACAATAAAGGAGCTGCCTTAGGTAAGCTTCGCAGATACGATGAAGCTGCAGCGCATTTGAGTCGCGCCACAGAAATAAATCCAAGATATTCCGAGGCCTGGTACAATAAAGGCGAAGCCCTCAGGCGCCAGGATAAGTATGCTGAGGCCATCGAGAATTTTGATAAAGCCATCGAGATAGAGCCCCGGCACGAAAAAGCATGGAACGGCAAGGGTCTGGCCCTCAGGGCTCTGGGCCAAGACGAAGAGGCCGATCTTGCCTTTGCCATAGCTGCATCGCAAAAAAAATTCGATGCCAGAACTGGCGATTCGCCTGCCTGAACACCATGGATACAGCTCACCGTGGATACAGCTAACCTCGGAAAACTGCAAAGCTGATGTCGACCTACCCACCGATGCATCTATTGCAATGTCTCTGTGGCCTATGAGGAGTTTTATCGCCTGCTTTGGTCATCTTTCCAAGTGATGCTGCATTGCCCACAGTTATGCTTCGGCTAAAAATTTTCCGGAGAGGAAGAAAAACTTTCTGGAGAATTTAGAAAAGGGTTCCTCTTGGTATATTAACCACCGCAACCGGCCTTCCCGAAAGCTGAGACAGCAGCCATGGATCTTCATACCCCGAATTTGATGTCTGCAGGCTTGGCGAGACGTAGTTGGGCATTTTCGTATTATTAATGATGATCGGATCGGCGCCGGTCGGGAAGCTGGGATTATAAAACTGTGGCCAGTATCCTGGAGGGTATAGAATACCATTAAGGACCTCATAGCCTTTTGGAGTGGCCCCCCAATTCCAGAGGTTTTGCTGGGTATCGATAGCTGAACCTGGCTGCGAGCCGTGCTGCCCCAGCCACGATGTCCCATAGTCTCCCCCCACGTCCTGAAAGCTGTAGGTCGTCTGCATGCATACCATGATCAGGGATACACAGACAATTGCTATCAACGAAGATTTCATTTATTCTCCCCTGGTTCATTTTGCATTTCCTTTATTAAAATTGATGGTACATTCTGCCCTGAAAGCCAGGGAGAAAGCTGTAGTCGAGGAAGCTTAGGCTTGACCACCCAGGTGGTTCTGCCGTAGGACCTCGTAAAGCTGGGCCGCCTTATAATCATAGATCGGAGGCTGAGACCAAGTGCGGGGCTTAGATCCCCAGGTCGAGAGATCATCCGTTGTATTGTTGGCCGCTTCCGGGCCGTTTGTCAAATTTTCCAGCAATGACGTGCCGTCATCGCCGCTGAGCTGCTTGGTCGTGGCGCCATGAGAGAGATTGATCACGGTGCCGTTGAAGCTGCCCAAATTCGTGGAATTATTTGTCAAATCATTGAGCAATGACGCACCATCGCTACCACTTAGCTGGACTGAGGTCTTACAGTGGGCCAAAACCGCTATAGCCAGCAAAATGACCAGTGCCGTTATCAATTGTCTCATACCATTTCCCTAGCGCTCATTCCCTCCCAGCTTAAATATGCTGTGCTGCCTATCAGCACCGATGGAGATGATCCCCGAGGGCTGCACAGTCTAAGGATCTCAATCAAAGCTGCTTGATGCCTAGTCGTTAGGCGGATGCAATGCAGAGAGAGAGAGCGGCCCAGGACGAGAAAGCGGGTCTCCTTTCTCTCGCGCCGAACCTATTAATAATATCCTTGCTTATATCCTTGAGAGACGGCGCTCGGGTTTCCTCAAAGGATTGAGAGAACGTCGTTTCAGGGGTATACGGAAAGGCCATGAATAAAAAAACCATCGTAGGAGGTGATCGGTCCTGCTCTTTGAGCTTCTGATCATTCTCCTGCTGATCGTAGCCAATGGTCTCTTTTCCATGACAGAGATGGCTGTGGTCTCATCTCGCAAGGCCCTTCTCAGGCAGCGTGCAAAAGAAGGAGACGAGGGAGCGAAAGCAGCTCTGGAACTGGCCGACAATCCCAACCTGCTTCTTCCCACCGTTCAGACCGGCATGACCTTAGTAGCAACTCTGGCGGGAGCCTTCGGCGGAGCAACCATCGCCGATGAGCTGGTAGTGTACTTCAGCAACATCTCTGCTCTTGCTCGATACAGCAATGGGCTTAGCCTGGCTGTCATCGTGTTGTTGATCACCTTATTCAACCTAGTCTTGGGCGAACTGGTTCCCAAGAGGATTGCCTTGAGCAATCCGGAGCGCATAGCCTCCCTTACTGCTCCGACCATGCACGCCTTCTCCAGAGTTGTCTCTCCTCTGATTCTATTGCTGGGCGGCTCCACTGACCTAGTGCTGCGCGCTTTGGGGGTAAGATCTCATGTTGAGCCTGCCGTGACTGAGGAGGAGATCAGAATTATGATAGACCAGGGAACGACAGCAGGGGTGATCGAGGAGGATGAGCAGGACATCATGGAGAGGGTCTTCAGCCTGGGAGATCGAAAGGTAAACTCCATTATGACCCCCAGAGGCGAGATTGTCTGGCTTGATATCGATGATCCTCCTGAGGAGATTCAGCAGAAGATATCCAGCGGGCCTTACTCGCTGTTCCCAGTTTGCAGAAATAGACTCGATAACGTTCTGGGGATAGTTCAGTCCAAAGACCTCTTAAGCTGCAACCTGAAGGACAGAAAAGTTGATCTGAAGTCGTCTCTCTTGCCTCCGCTCTTCGTCCCGGAGAGCATGAGGGCTTTGAAGGTCCTGGAAAGGTTCAAGCAGACGGGAATTCATCTCGCCATCGTTCTGGACGAGTACGGTTCGGTGCAGGGAATCGTAGCCCTCACCGATCTCCTGGAAGGACTGGTGGGAGATATACCTCACATCGAAGAGCTGGCCGAGCCACAGATAATGCGCCGGGATGATGGGTCCTGGTTGGTGGACGGGACACTTCCAGTGGACGAATTTAAGGAAGCCATTCATCTGGAAAGACTGCCTGGGGAAGAGAACGGGCTTTATCAAACTGTTGGGGGATTTGTTATGATGCATCTGGAGAAGGTTCCTTCCACAGGAGATCATTTCGAGTGGGGCGGCTACCGCTTCGAGGTGGTGGACATGGACGAACACAGAGTTGATAAGCTGCTGGTTATGCCAGTGGTAACAGAGGATGAAAAGAAATCGGCTTGAAAAACCCCTGTTTGAAAATCCCTAATAATGGAGTTGGGCTGGCTCTGGTCTTGCTCTCCTTTAACTTTTATAGTGGTCTCTTGCCGGTGCATTCAATCTCTTTCGGCTGGGAATAAGATAGTGCTTCAACAAAATTTAGATGTTCAGGCCATTCATTCCTGCTTGGCTAAAACGATCTCCATCGAGGATACATTTATGCCCTTGCCATGATCGTCCGGGATGACCTCGGTGCCAATGGTTATGCACTTGACGAGCAGATTGGTCATGAACCTGTTTCTGGTAATCTCTGCCGCATCCACAGCACGGGAGATGGAGCGCCCCCTGGCCTTCAGGGTAACGCTGGAGAATTTGTTGAACTGGGTCATCACTGCTAGCACATAATTCATGACTGGCTTGTCACCGACAAAAATCACAGCATTGTCTTCCATACGGTCACCCCTTCATCTCACTTTTCTTTGGCAGGTTATTAATCCTTTCTCTCCAGCATCTCCGCAAAGGCGAAGTTAGGCTTGACTGCATCTATCCTTACTCGCAGCTTTTCACCGAGTCGCGCTTTGCGAACAATGATCGCGAAGCCTTCGACCATGGCTATGCCGTCTCCAGATCGCCCCATGGATTCGATCTGGACATCCAGAATATCGCCTTTGCGAACCGGGCCGGAGAGGAGCTTTTTGGCCACTATGTAGGTCTCCGCACTCTCTTTTCTAGAGGCAGCTGGCGAGTGAGCCTGGACTAATGCGAACTCTCTCTTCACCTCGGAAAGAAAGCCGGGAAACATGTCTCCTTGAAAGACCTTGACCACGAAGTTGCCACGCGGCTTGAGCAGCATCTTCGCCGCGCGGAGCGCAGAGCGCGCCAGGTCGATGGACACGGCATGATCCCTGTCCCAGGCACCGGACAGATTGGGCGCTGCATCGCAGATCACCACGTCCGCACTTTCGCCCAAGGCCCCCTTTACCAGATCGACGGTGCTCTCTTTGGTTATATCCGCCCTGAAAGTGATCACTCCAGGGATGGGCTCGATCTCTTCCAGGTCCACGCCCACGATCTTGCCGCTGGATAGCATGCGAGCCACCTGCAGCCATCCGCCGGGGGCTGCGCCCAGGTCCACCACCGAGTCGCCCTTCTTGATGATGTGAAACTTCTCGTTTATCTGGAGCAGCTTGTAAGCAGACCTGGCCCTGTAGCCTTCCTCTTTGGCTTTGCGGTAATAGTGGTCTTTTTGGTCTCGTGCCATTATTTAAATTAGGAACGCAGAAGAATAAGATGATTTCGAAAAGCCCAAGAACCGGTGACGTAGGTGTACCAAAAATTTCGCTTCTGGTGGAATGCTGTTGAGTGAGAGCCTTCTTATGGCTGCCATTGCTGGCAGAGATCACCCGGTCATCAGTGTAGTGGCTGGGGCGGAGGGAGTGAGTTCCAGTTTCCTTCTTAGACAGATCGCTTCGGGCCGCATTGTTGTGATGCAGCGGTGCGGAAAGCCCCCTGTGGGCATAGGAGAGGGCCTTAGGACAAAGATCAACGCCAATATCGGATCTTCTGCCGAGGTCTTTGACCAAGACGCTGAGGTGGAAAAGGCCAGAATTGCAGAAAAGTATGGGGCTGATACTATTACCGATCTATCCATGGGCGGTCCCATCGACGACATTCGCAAGAGAATATTAGAGGAGACAAAAACCCCTCTGACGACTGTGCCCATTTACCAAACAGTTGTGGAGAGGGGCTCCTTTGAGGCTCTAACGAAAGCCGACCTCCTTCGAATGATCAGAAAGCATGTTAATGATGGGATTTCGTCCATGGTGGTCCACGCCGGCTTTACCATGGAGATGCTGAAAAGCCTGAGAAGCACAAAGAGAATAATGGGCATGGTATCCAAGGGAGGTTCATTCACATCGGCATGGATGCTGCAGAACGGCTATGAGAATCCTTTCTTCTCTCAATTTGATGAGATATGCCAGATCCTTGCCGAGAAGGACGTTGTGCTTTCTCTCGGGAACACCATGAGAAGCGGGTGCATCCACGACGAAATGGATAGGCCTCAGGAGAAAGAGATGGAGATGAACGCGATGCTAGCCAGGAGAGCTAATGAGCTGGGCGTTCAGGTGATCATTGAGGGAATGGGCGGACACGTAAGTCCGAACAAGATTTCTGATTATGTAGCCATTTACAAGAAGAAAACCGAGCGCAGGCCTTTGTTTGTAGCGGGTCCCCTTCCCATCGACGTCGGTGTCGGGTATGATCATATCTCCGGGTGTGCAGGAGGATCTCTCGCGGCCGGCGCTGGGGCGGATTACCTTTGTTATATCACCCCTTCCGAACACCTTGCCTTGCCAAATTCGACTCAGGTGAGAGAAGGTGTGGTAGCCTTTAAGATAGCAGCCCACATCGGCGATACTCTGAAGTATGGCCCAAGGTCCATAGACAAGAAGCTGGCTATGTGCAGGAAGGCTAGGGACTGGGAGGGCCAGTTCAAATTTGCCATCGATGGCAACAGAGCCAGGCAGATTCACAATATGGACAAGACCGGGTCCTGCACCATGTGTGGAAAGTACTGTGCCATAACTATCATGGAACGCTATCTAAAATAGTATTACATGCAATTGATTCTGGAACATTCTTAATCGGCAGCCCACACCTTGCGAGTGAACATTTATTCCGTATTTCATTCTTCGAAGATTTCCTTCTGCCAAGCAAAGCCCTTATATGTTCTTTTCCTAAGTTTATTATAGCGAGAGAGGAAGGGCGGCTGCCGCTGGCCGATTCCGGCCGGTGTGGAAAGTCCCCCCACCACTGGACACACAGACATCCTCCAAGGATGTGGGGCGAGAGCTCCGGCTCTGGCACAGAAACGAGACCGCACCGCGTCAAAGCGATGATGCCGCAAGGCTGAGGTCGCGCGGGATGTGGATGAAACGGCGAACCCCTGTGGGTGCAAGCCAAAATAGAGCTGAAAAAATTGGCGTCCAGCCAAGCTCGGGTATGGCGCTAAGCTGAATGCCGCCGGGAACAGAAGGGGGCTTACTCTCCTCACTCGTTAAAATTTATAATGCGTTTTCGCAACTATTACCACCAGTGTGACTTTCATCCGCGTGCAGTGCTGCTCGAGCCGCCAGCCGGGCCACTCGCACCGGCTCCGGGACCCGGCCGTCCAGGGTGAACTTGTTCAGCAGGATACGGGCATCCTCCGTGCCGGCGCCAAGAACGCGAACGAAAACCTCATAGCCCGTCTTGAGCCTCATTGGTTCACGTCTGCCCAGTTGCTCGTAGAGGCGAAGCTTAACCTCCGGCTCCGGGAAGTGCTCGCAGATGTATTTTTCCAGGCCAGAGGACTCCTCGTAGGTCAGGCAGATGATGGGTCTCTGCACTCTGTCGAAGACCTCCTGCAGGTCGATGATATTGAACCAGCTTATAGCAGCGCCGCTCAGGATCAGAGCGTTCACGTCCGCTCGATTCAGCTGCTCGCAGATCCTGAGGACTCCCAAAGTGGCATCGTCTCCTCCCACGGTGGCACGGGCATAGGCCAGTCCGTCCACGCGCAGATCAGCGCGCATGACCACGCCTGCTAAGCATGAGACCTCGCGAGAACGCACAAAGCTCTCCGCTATGGCGAGCACACGTATCGCAGGCTTATTAAGGTGGAGTGGCATATCAATTAAGTTAATTAATATCGTTTCATGGATTTTCCGATTGTTGCAGTTCAGGGGGAATTCATGCCATCAAGAGCTTTCACCAATAATTTGAGATCACGAGCTTATTGATTCAGGTTACCTTGATGCGGTGAATTCCGCGTGCTTTTTCCACCACGGCCTTCAAGGATGGAGCCAGTTTCAAGATCTCCTCTAAGGACATCTTCTCTCCGGTGAGGGAGACCGCATACTGCCTTCCAGGCTCGACGACGAGCATAGCCAGCGGCGTTAGCCAGCTTCCCTTAAGATTTCCTTCGCCGGTCTTCAGAAACGAGACCCTAACCACGGTATAGAGGGATTTGTCTCCTGCCTTCAGCTCTTTGGCGATTCGGATCTCCGTCTCCACCACGGGAAGCCTTATCTCCTGCAAGATCAGGTCCCCCTAGCCATCTCTACTAAGAGCTTTCTAATCTTTTGCTCCCGTAGCGAGAGGATCACAGGCATTACCATCCACAGAATTCTGGTCCTGAGTTCAGCCGTGAATTCTCCTTCCAGCCGTACTCCCTCAAAGCAAGGCTCAATGAAGATATTTGCCCGAAAGAGGCCCAAGGCCGAGGCTGCAGACCAGAGATAGCCGCTCATCACTGCAGTCTCCACAGGATCATCCAGTCCGAAGCAAAGATGGCAGGATATCTTCTGAAGATCTGTCGATTTGAGCATATCTTTGAGAACGCGAAAGAGCGAGGGAATGGCGTCAAACAGAGACCCAAGGTCAGGGGAATGCTTGAGATTCCAGGCTTGCTCAGCAGTTGGTTCTCCCTTTTCCCCGCTTCTCACGTCATTTTCCCCGGACGCAATCATATCCTCAAGCGAAGGCGGCGAGATCACCCCCTTCCATAAGGTGAATCCCAGCCAATCTACCCTGTAAAACCCGCTCATTGGAGGCCCCCTCTTAGTGAACTCAAGAGATAGATTAAAGGGAACAACCAACAGGAGGACCAAAATCAAGAAGCATAATGCTACCAGAATCAAAATAGCTGCCGTTAAGATCGAGTAGACTTGCATCCATGCGAGCATCGCCTTTGACCTACTCTATTCTGATGGCGCCAGTGTTCCCGGACTTCTTCTCTCCGCTCTCCCTCCGGCTCACCAGCCTATCCACGAGGATACGAGCGATACTGGAGACTGGCTCTGTCAGAGGACTGGGCGCTGCCAGGGGTACCACCTTAACCCCTTCGGACCCGACGACGTTCTTGAAGACTATCACCACTGCAACTGGAAAGACACCCACTCCTCCACCCGCTGCACTCGCAACCTCTCCCTGGCGGGCATCATCGCCCTGGCCTACCCCGGTGCCAAAGCCCATGCCCATTTTGGTGATGGGTATGATGATTTTGTCTTCCATCTCTATCGGCTCGCCAATGATGTTCTTGGCTGAGAGTGCTTTGAGAAGTTCATCTATCGTGGCCTTTATGGCATCTTCCGCTGCCATCTATATCTCCTTAAATAACTATAGGCTCTGCATATATACATCTTTCTGATCGATGAGTTGCGATAAAAAGGCATGGCAAAGATTAAACTCCAACCGATCCAAACTACGAATCAAGAGCAAGCCTTATCAGGCATTGATGCAGTGGCGTGCCTGGAAAAGATATAATTAGACCAAAACCCCTCCAGAAAATGATAAAAGGAGAGAATAATGTCGGAGGACCTCAAAGCAGTTTATGGCGCGGCTCCAGGGATTTTCCAGAAGCTGAGGCGCGAGATTGATAAGGTCATGGTAGGCCAGAATGTGGCCATCGAGCAGCTACTGGTCTCCATTCTTGCCGGCGGTCATGCACTCCTGGAGAGCAATCCCGGCTTGGCCAAGACGCTGCTGGTGAAGACGACTGCGGCGACCATGGGCCTCGGATACAGCAGAATTCAATGCACTCCGGACTTGATGCCCGCTGATATTACCGGCACGACCATCATCGAGGATACAGACGGAAGCAAAAAATTCCGGTTCGAGGCCGGTCCCGTATTCGCCAATATCGTCCTGGCAGATGAGATCAACAGGGCGTCCCCCAAGACCCAGAGCGCACTTCTGGAGGCCATGCAGGAGAAGCAAGTGACGGTCGGAAATAGCACTTACCCACTGGATCAGCCCTTCTTCATCCTGGCCACGCAAAACCCCATCGAAATGGAGGGCACCTTTCCCCTGCCTGAAGCTCAACTTGATAGATTTTTGCTCAAGATATTCATGGAGTACCCCTCCCAGGAAGAGGAGTTGGAGATCCTGGAAAGATACTCAGGTCGCAGGGAGCCTGCCGTGGAAAGGGTGGTCAGCAAGCAGGAGGTGATCGCGCTGCAGCAGCTCAGCCGCGATATACCCGTATCCGATGACCTGAAAAAAACTGCAGTAAATCTTGTCCTGGCTACGCGCAAGTGGGAAGGCGTCCAGTACGGAGCCAGCCCCAGGGCATCCATTGGCCTCATCATCTCAGCCAAGGCCAGAGCATTTCTTCAGGGCAGGAACTACGTCTCCAAGGAGGATCTGCACGTCATGGCTTATCCGGTATTGAGACACAGGATCATCCTCAACTTCGAGGCGGAGCGCAAAGGCCTGACCCGCGACCATGTGGTGACGGATCTGTTGAGAAATCTCAACCTCTGATCACCGGATAACGGATTTGGAATTTTCAGTCATGGATACAGAGTTCTTCAAAGAGCTGGAGAGGTTCGCTCTCCTGGTCAAGAAACGGGTCTCCACCGCCTATAGTGGCGGCAGGAAGTCCCTGCGTTTCGGCCACGGCATCAGCCCTGTCGGCTACCGGGAGTACCGCAAGGGAGATGACTTCAAGCTGGTGGACTGGAAGGTCTACGGAAAAACAGAGAAGCTCTATATCCGTGAGCACGAAGAGGAGCGCAGCCTGGTGGTTCACATCCTTCTGGACGCCAGCGGCAGCATGGGCTATGCCGGAAAGTTCGCCTACGCTTCGCGGCTGGCTGCAGGCTTTGCCTATCTCGCAACTCTGGAGAATGAAAAATATGCTCTCTCCCTGTTCTGCAAAAAGTTTTACCCCGGAGAGCCCAAGCGCGGGCGAAGGAATCTATTCCAGTCCATCGAGGATCTGGACAAGACCTCACCCAAGGGCGGAGCCAACCTCAAGGTGATTGCGGATCAATTTGAGGAAATGATCAGGACGACCAGCCTTGTAGTGGTGATATCCGACTTCCTGGGGA
Organism: uncultured Methanotrichaceae archaeon; assembly: GCA_964589745.1. Taxonomy (GTDB): domain Archaea; phylum Halobacteriota; class Methanosarcinia; order Methanotrichales; family Methanotrichaceae; genus Methanothrix. The sequence goes on along the minus strand of CAZPUO010000039.1, from coordinate 1,717 downwards.
AGACAGAGGAGGTTTTATCCAGTATCTACCGGCTCTCGGGGCATGACCTGGTTGTCATTCAGGTTCTGGCCCCGGAGGAGACAGAACTTCGTTTCGGAGGAGATATCAAGTTCGTGGATCTGGAGACAGGCCAGCCCCTGATCACCCGCATAACCGAAGGAGAAAGAATGGAGTATCTGCATAAGCTAAAAGAGCACAATGATCGCATTTCAGTCGTATGCAATCAGGTTGGAGCGGAATTCTTCAGCTTCAGGACGACCAGGCCCATCTTTGAGGCTTTCTCAGAGATGCTATCCAAGGCTGTAATCTGGAAGACCTAGCGGATAGGTGAGACTTTAGATGGTGCACGGAATATCGCTTGGTTTTGGTCAGGGATTTCTGGATCTGGAGGTCGGCGAGGAGGTAGAGGTAGTGCTTCCAAGAGAGCTGCCTGCCGCGGATCCTGGCGAGATAGAGAGATCCCTGGATCAGCCGCTAGGCAAAAGTCTTGACGACTTCCTGGGATGCAGATCCGCCTCAATCCTGGTAAGCGACATAACAAGGCCGGCTCCGACTCACCTCATGCTGCCTCCCCTTGCCAGAAGGCTGAAGAAACTAGGCATCTCTGACCTGAAAGTCGTCTTTGGCCTGGGAACGCACCGCAGAATGACACCCGAAGAGGAGCGGATACTCTTGAAGGATTGCGTGAGCCTGCCCAGTATCCAACACAACCTCGATGCCTGCGTTCCTTTGGGACAAACGAGGCGAGGCACGCCTGTGGAGATCCTGGAGACTGTCGCATCCTCGGATTTGATCGTGGCCACAGGAAACATAGAATACCACTACTATGCAGGTTATAGTGGCGGGGCCAAAGCAGTTTTGCCGGGAGTCAGCTCGGAATGGTCCATCGTCAGGAACCACGAGCTGATGAGAGATCCGCGCTCAGTTTCCGGAAGGCTGGACAGCCCGGTCCGACAGGACATGGAGGACTCAGCAGAGATTGCAGATCTTGATTTCATTTTGAACGTGGTCTTGAACAGCAAAAAAGAGATTGTGCAATCGGCTTCAGGCGACTTCATCCGGGCCCATCGGGCAGGAGCTGCCGTGGTGGATCGCATGTATCGTCGCATTGTTGAGCCAGCAGAGATCGTGGTGACCTGTGCAGGCGGCAGGCCCAAAGATCTAAACCTTTTCCAGGCGCAGAAGGCCCTGGACAACGCCAAGCACGCGGCAGCTCCCGGCGGCACCATCATCCTGGTCGCGGAGTGCAGTGAGGGGCTTGGCCATCCAGTCTTCGAGCGCTGGGCGTGTGAGGCGCAAGGGGCCGAGGAATGCTGGGAGCGTTTCGGAAGGGAGTACGAATTTGGAGGGCACAAGGCAGCCTTCTTGGCGCGAGAATCTTTGAGACATCAGCTGATCCTGGTATCCGCTTTACCTACGGAAAAGGCAAAGATGTGCTTCTTCCAGCCAGCAAAAACCATCGGTGAAGCCCTGGACAAGGCCAGAGAAAGGCAGGGCAGAAACGCAAGAATGCTGGTCATGCCCCACGGAAACCTGACCCTGGCGGAATCAGGATCTACTTAGCGAACTTCTCCTGGTTTCTGTCAGCTCCGCCAATCGTCACGGGCTGGTCGATATATCTGTCCATACGGCGCAAGACCGTAGACATCTATTCCCACATCGAAAAAAAGGATCTGCTGGGAAAACTATTTGACGCAAATTCCGAAGCACGCGGTCT
>CAZPUO010000038.1:0-15249 GCA_964589745.1 uncultured Methanotrichaceae archaeon | reverse complement strand
GGTTACCGCTATCCTTATTTCCTGTTATATTGGTTTTAATGCTACACGGTTACCGCTATCCCGAATTTCTTGCTATCTTGGTTCTAACGCTATCGAAGTTACTGCTATTCTTGGTTTCCAGCTATCACGAGCAACCGCCATCGAGATCCAACTGCTGGCTTACATTCTTCACTGGCTTTCTGTCAGCCATCATTTTCTTCCATTCTCTGCATCCTATCACGGCACATCTTTGAGGATGCATCCGTCTCTGCGGAGCAGAACTATGCGGGTGTTGGGCAGCTTTTTCTTGGCCTCCTCAAGGGCCATAATGATGTTCCGGTGGTTCGGCTCTCGCTCTACCATCTCGGCGACTGTTCCGTAGCCGGTGCCTTCCAGAACCTCAGGCCAGGCCCACTTGAGAATGAGGGCGGGAAGGCCGCACAGGACGCTCTCCTGATTCCTGTCGAACGCCAACCGGTCAAGGCGGCTGCCCATGAGCACAGCTTTATGATCAGGAAACAGAATACGGCTGAACTTGAGCCCGGTCCTTCCCGTGCTGACAACCACCTTTTCCGCACTTTTCAGCTCCTCGACACGGTCGCCGATAAGGTGATCGTTCCAAGGCTCCACGAAACCTGTCGAGCCCAGAATGGAGATGCCTCCGACGACGCCCAAGCTCGGATTGAGGGTTTTCTCTGCCAGGTTCTCCCCCCTGGGAATGCTCAGCTCCACTCTGGCACAGGAAAGTCGGGTCTCCCTCAGGCCTTCCGTTATTGCTAACAATATCTGCCGACGCGCGGAGGGACTTATGGCCGGCTTTCCCAATTCTTCGCAGAGTCCTTTCGCCATGATCCTTCCCACGCCTTTTCCCGCAACGAGGTCGGTCTTTTCCGAAAGGGAGGCCTGGGCCACTATCTCCAGGCCGGCCGTGACATCGAACTGATGATCGCCCCCCTCTTTGACAGCAACACAGACCCCCTCTTTGGCTACGACGAGCAGGGTGACCCTTAGGCCCACGGGAGTTTCAATGTTCACCGAATCAATGGATTTTTTCAGGGAGAGCACCGCTCCTTTGCAGGCCGCTGCAGCAGTGGTGCCAGTGGTCAGGCCGCGCCTCAAGAGCTGGCCGCCAGAGAGCAGCACCCACCGCCCGCTACGGATCTTCTGCAGGGCCTGAGGATCTTTACAGAGTTTCAGCCACGAGGATGGGATCTGGAAGCCTGTGACGGGATCAATGATTGGTTCGAGCATGGGTATTTATGATCTCATTTAAGGCTGCGACGGCAATTGGAGTCCCGCCGCGTGTGCCCACTGTACTTATGGACGGCACATCAATTCCCCTGAGCCGCTCCTTACTCTCAGCGGCGTTGACAAAGCCGACTGGAACTCCAATGACCAGATCCGGCATGGCCTGGCCAGACTCTATCAGGTCGCACAAAGTGAGAAGTGCAGAGGGCGCATTTCCCACTACTACTATTGACCCTGAAAGCTTCTCCTTCAGGGTTAGGACTCCGGCCGAGGTGCGGGTGATCCCCTTGGCAAAGGCAAGAGAATCGCCCTTTCCGATGAAAGCTTCGACCGGGCTCTGATGGCCGATCTTAACCACTCCTGCTTCAACCATCCTGATATCCACGTAGACCGGAGCTCCCTTTTCCAAAGCCTCCAGGCCTGCCTTCGCGGGCTGGTGCAGAAATCTCAGGATATCAGCCACGCTGGGGTCGCCGGTGGCGATGACGCATCTTTGCCTGATCCTGTCTTCGATGGTCTCATCTCCGATCATCTCCGAGATGAGCCTGCGGCTCCTTCTGCTTATCTCCAAAGCCTCGGGAGTGGTGGCTCCGATGTCCGTGTATTCCTCCGTCATGCAATCCGCTCTAGTAGCTGTACTTGTTTTCATATCCTCTTCTGGTTATTATCCTTCCGTTCTTTATGAAAGAATTGGCGGAGGCGATGAGAAGGGTGAACCGAAAGCCACTTGGATGGGCGCACTGAAGGTCCTCCGCGGTCAAGATCATCAATTCCTCTCCTTCCCGCGCCACATCCCTGGCCAGGGCGCAGGGTCGGGCAGGATCGACGTCCTGCAGGAGAAAGCTGAGCTCATGTCCTTTCACATTGTAAATCACGACTCCAAAACCGGCTCCCGCCAGGCATGAAATCCCAGAAGAGTCTCCCGGCTCGGAGAGCAGGACGAAGTCGCTGACCAGGGGCGCACCAGCCTTTGCAGCTACGGAGGAGAAGGCCGAAACTCCTGGAGAGATGTGCACTCCGACATTCCCTCGCGCCTGATCCATGATTCTCCAGCCGGAGCTGAAGACGGATGGGTCGCCGCCTGTGAGGACGGAGGCCATCTCACCCTTCGAGGCAACGCTCTTCGCATCCAGGAAGCGGGCGGCCATCCTCTCCGGGCAGGGGCCAGAGTGAGTGACCTTTTCTCCTGAAGAGAGATCCCCCACCAGATTGAGATACCGCTCTGCTCCGAAGATCCTAGTCGAGTGCTGTAGGATGCTTTTTGCCTCCAATGTCACGTGTCCACGATCACCGGGGCCGATGCCAACGACGTTCACTCCTGCATCGGCACAGGCTTCTCCCCGGAAGACGCCTCTCCCGCTCAGGATGACCAGCGAGGTCATGTTGATCCTCTCCCGGAGAGATTCTTCCTCCACCAGCTTCCCGGAGGTGGTCCAGAAGATCTCCTGGTTCTCGCGGCCTACGTTCCTGGCCACCATCACATCCCTCTCGCCCAGGATGTCCAAGGCGCGGATGAGCTGCCAGTCGCGCCTCTTGCTGCGGGGGTTGTAGAGGGCCACGGGCATCTCCCGCAGAGCCGCTATCCTGAGGCGGCCTTCAATCTCTCGCCAGGGCGTCAGCAAATCGCTGAGGCTGATGGCGGCCACGGAGTCTTGGAAGGCAACGCCTGCAGAGCAGGCTGCTGCTGTGAAGGACGTCACGCCGGGTACAATCTCCACCCTCGCCGGGTCCGGGGCCAGCTCCAGGCCGAGGCCCGCCATGCCGTAGACATTGGGATCTCCGCTGCTCACCAGGGCCACGGACCCATCCTGCAGGAGATCGACGGCAGTCCTGACCCTGTCCAGTTCCCTTCCCATGCTGCCGGAGACGACACTCTTGCCGACCAAAAGATCGCGGATCAGATCCAGGTAGGGCCCGTAGCCAACCACGAAGTCGGCTGCATTGATCGCCTCTTCCGCTGCAAGGGTGCGTAGCCTGGGATGGCCAGGGCCGATGCCCACGATGGTGAATTTATTCTCCGATGGCAACTGTCACCCTCCCGTAGGCTCTCTTGGGCATGATCAGCTTTGTCGCCAGCGCCAGCACTGCGGGCTCGGCCACTCCGGAAAGGCCGAGGTCGCTGGCCCGGGATGGCGTGGTGGGAGCTTGTGCATTGATGACCTCCTGGGAGAGGTAGAGCACCTCCAGACCGAGGATTTGCGCAGCTTCGGCTAATCCCTTTTCATCTCTCTTCAGCCAGGCCGTGGCCAGCACTGTGACTTCATCTCGATTTCTTCCTGCCTCGGCCAGGGCGGCGTCGATGGCCTCCAGGACCTCGGAGGAGCGCACTCCCTTTCTGGCTCCCACGCCCACCACCAGGCCTCCTACTTTCAATACCGCCACATCCTTATCTACTACTACTATCTTGGGGCCTTTCAGTCTCAGAATCGGGACGCTATCCTTTAGAAAAGCCAGGTTGACGGCCTTGGAGGATTCTTTATTCACAATATCTGCCCCCAGCTTCGCCGCCGCGCTCTCCAGGCAGGGCCGACCTGCTGCCTCGGTAGCGGTGGTGATGGCCGGAAAGAGGCCCAGGCGCTCAGCCAGGCGCAATGCCAGCTCATTTGCCCCGTGGTGACCTCCCACTACTGGTACGGCGCAGCGCAATGAGGAATCGATGGCCACGACAGGCCTGTCAGTCCACTTGTCCTGGAGGCGGCCGCACAGGCTTCTCACCACAATTCCCACCGCCATAACCGCCACCACCAGATCGAAGCTGGACAGAACCTTCTCCATCGCATTTCTTTCGTAGAGTACCAGAGCCGGACGATAGCCTTCGGCTAAAGCCTGCACGATTCTCTCACCCTTCTCCCGGTCTCGAGGAAAGACCAGAACGGCTACCGATCCCGGTATAAGTGAGACCTCCCGAATCCGGCCCTCTTAACCACTCCTCCCACCAAAACCAGAGCGCTGCGGCTGATGCTCGCTGCCTCGACCTTCTCGGCAATGTCAGCTAGAGTCCCCAGCAAAACCCTCTGGTCCGGCCAGGAGGCATGGTAGACCACGGCGACAGGTGTGTCGTCAGGCCTGTCCAGAGTGGCGACTATGTCTCTTATCTTATCGATCCCGAGGAAGATCGCCAGCGTAGTGCCATGACGGCCGAGCGCCGCCAGCTCGTCCTTCTCCAGGGTGGTGCCCGCAGGCCTCGTAATTATCAAGGACTCGGAGACTCCCTTCAGGGTTAGCTGAGTCTTCAGGGCGGCTGAGGCGGCAAAAAGGGAGGACACGCCCGGCACAACCTCCACGTCCACTCCCGCCTCCTCCAAAGGCTTCATCTGCTCCAGGATTGCGCCGTAAAGCGATGGATCACCGCTGTGCAGCCGGACGACCTTTTTGCCAGCACGCAATGCATCCATGATCTTGGCGAAGGTAGCCTCGAGGGACTGGCCGTTGCTATCCATCAGCTCTGCTTTTTGGCCCACGAGAAGCTCTGGGTTGACCAGGGAGCCCGCGTAGACTATCAGATCCGCCTCCTCCAGCAGCCTCTTTCCCTTGACGGTGATAAGATCCGGATCGCCAGGGCCTGCGCCAACGAAATAGACCTTCATCTGCGCCTCGCAAATAGAACGCTGAAGTAGTCGCTCTTCTCCGGCATTTCTCCTCTGATGATCGTCTCCTCTGGTGTGCAGAGCCGTGTTCCCAGAGTGAAATCCTGAAAACCCCTCTGGCGAAGCTCCTCGGCAAGCTTCTTTGGTCTCGTCGCCTTTATCCGGATGATTGCATCCACTGCGGAGCCGTCCGAGACCTCGAAGGACCTCTCCAGGGCGGCATCAAAACGCGAGGCGAGGGCTGGGACGACTCCCACGCCAGGGATGGATTCGACCTCGATCTCAGGGTGGCTCTGCTTGACCATCCGCTTGAGATGGCTGAAGGTAGAGAAAGTATTGACATCACCGATGCAGGCGAAGCCTGCGGTGCCTGCAGCGGCAAAGGCGGCCACCGTTTCTGCATTTTCGCGCCAGATTTTTTCCAGCTCCACTGTATTCTCGATCATGGGGAAGCTCATCAGCTCAGGGCTACAGTAGGGCCGGGCCAGCTCCGCTGCCATCTCTCCGGGCACGAAGACTTTTATGCACTTCTTGAGGGCCGATGCCGCCTTAAAAGTCATAAGCTCGGGGTCGCCGGGGCCAAGGCTGATGCCTATCAACATTTGCCCACCACCATTAAGATGGGGTTTTCAGGCTTGAGGGCTATATCTCCTGCGAGGGTGTAGCCCCGTGCTATATTTATCTGCAAAAGCTCCTGGTATATCCCCGCCTCTTTCATCATCGCTGCCATGCGGGCGGCTATGCCGATCCTAGCCAGATTGGCCACGATGATGCAGCCGGGCATGGCCTTTTCCAGGAGCCTGGGGAAGAAATCATCGATCTGACGGGTGCCGCCGATGAAGCACCTGTCGATTTCTGGAAGCTGGGGCAGGATCTGGGCGGCCTCGCCCAGGAAAACCTTGGCCATTGGAACTCTGGCCCTGGAGATCTCCACCGCCTCGGTGCGTTCATCGATGCCGTAGATCCTGTCCGTGAAGCGGGAGGCTGCGAGGGACACGGCACCCGAGCCGCAACCGATGTCAAGGAAGACGTTTCCCGGCTGAATGTTCAGCTTTCCCATGGCGATGTGAATGTTCTCCTCCTGCGTAGCCGTGCCCGGAAGCTTCATGCTTCTAGAAATCCCGAACAGGGATAAAAGGTTAATCCAAATAAACTTGATTGAAGTTAAATTAAGTAAAATCTCTCTCATTCCGGCGGGAGATCCGCATCCAGAAAGTTGGGATCCGAGGCCATGTCGTAGTATCCAGATATGCGCAAAATGTCCAGCCTCGAGATCTCATAAGCTCCGCCTTTCCTCTCCAGGGGAGGATTGATCTCAATCTCCTGCAAAGCTATGCCCGCCTTTCCGGCGTCGTAGGTCTGGAAGACCTGTCCCCAGGGCACGAGGTGCGCTGTCCTCGGCTTGCCCACTCCGTAGCGCAACTCCACGGCCAGGATGCCCTGTCTTCCCGAGCGGGTGATGAACTCCGTCTCCCGTGCGACCTGGTGAGCGCCTGCCGCAGAGCTGAAGTGCTGCTTGAAATACAGAGCTTTCGCTTTCCGCGCGTCCAGGCTCTTGCACTCGATGGCCAGATAGTATTCCGGCATCTTGGAGTCCACCAGGATATCCACTAACTGGGAAGCGAAGCGTGACTGTCTGAGCCGGTAAGCTATAGCTCGCACGCCCTCCTTCTCGAAGAATGAGTTCAACGCAGCTGTTAGCGCCCACTCGAAGTCGCCCATTGGAGATCAGCTTAAGGTGCTCTCATCAAAATATGTTTTCCTCTGGTTACTTTCGCCCCGCCCTCGTGCCAATGGTTTATTTTCTTTCCGGAAAACCCTTTGCAGTGCGCTTTGTGGTGGCAGTGTTGCGAGGGCTGTATGGTAGTAGGAAGGACACTTTGGGATTTCGTCATCGAGGTTGTTCAGAGGCCGGGGCTCCGGCTCTTTCTACTGCTCGTGTTCATCCTTTTCGAGATCGTATTAATAATGTTATTACTATTAATACAAAGCGGCACGATCGGTGTCAAGCTCAGCTACGGCAGTCTGGGGATAGAGCTGAACCATTTCGCGACTCTGATTGGCTAATGCTAATTTTTGTGTAGTCCCGAAACCTTCAGGACTACACAGCTAATGCTAATTTTGAAAAAACTTAAGTACCTGGCAAGAAAAGCGGATATCATGGACGCCGAGGAGATCGCCAAGAAGTACAGCATGAACGAGCTGCGGCCGATAGCCAAAAAGTACGGCATCGCCACCCGCTGCGTCAAGAAAATAGATATCGTCAAGGCCTTTCCTCCTGAGGCCATCGCCGAGCTGGAAGACAAAAAGGCTTGAACCGATTGATTTTTACATCATCTTGCTTTTCAGGTGCTATGATCAGACTGGGCAGGTTCATCCGTGGCAGAAGCATATCCGATGCCTGGCACCGCGGACTCAACCTTATCTGGCGGCAGGGCCAGGAGCTCACGGACGAGCGGGGTACGAAGATCCGGGAACTGCTTTCACTTCAGGTTGTGGTTGAGCACCCCTATCAGGAGATGATACCTCATGAATACTCCTGGAATAAGGACCGTCTGGAGGAATATGCCCTGCAGCTTTTATCTGCCGAGAACCCAGGCTTCGAGTACACCTATGGCGAACGCCTGCGCAGCTGGTCTTGGCAGGGCACAGCTCCGGTTGATCAGATCGAGCATGTTATCCGCCGCCTCAAGGCCTCGCCATTTACACGCCGGGCCACGGCAGTAACCTGGATCCCACCCTTGGATGAGAGCAAAGAGGAGGTTCCCTGTATGATCGTGGACGACTTCAAGCTGCGCGAAGGCAGGTTAAACCTATCCGTCTTCTTTCGCAGCCACGACTTCGCGGGAGCATATCCGGCCAACCTCTACGGCCTGGCCAAGGTCCTGGAATACGTTTCCCGCGAGATAGGAGCAAGTCCAGGCTCCATCTCCACCACCAGCGCCTCGGCGCACATCTACGAGCACGATTGGGACTGGGTATCTGAGATGCTCTTTTGCAAGGTGTCGGAGGATTCTGAGGCTAGACAGTTGTGAAAAGACCCATTTTCTGATGCCCGACCAAAAAGAATATCAGCAATCATCGATAATTCGACCCGTTCATGGTCGATAGCCTTTTGATGATCAAAGCCGAGGAGATAATGGCGAAGATCGAAGAGGGCAAGCCGGTAGAATACGAGAACGTCATCATCTATGGGGATCTGGACCTGCACAGGCTGGATCTTCCCTTAAATAAAAATAAACGAAAGATTATAAATTCCATAATAAAAATTGAGTACTCGGTGATCAAGGGGGACGTTTTCTTCGATCACTCTGCCTTCACCAAGCTGGTTGATTTCGACGGCACTGCGTTCAACAGGGCTGCGAACTTCTCTGATTCTCAGTTTCAGGAAGATGCGGGTTTCTCTGAAGCGGAGTTCCAGGTGGAGGCTAACTTCTCCCGGGCTCATTTCGCCACAGAGGCCAACTTCTCCCGAGCCAGATTCAACGACGCGGATTTCGGAAGGGCCAGGTTCGATAAAAATCTCAACCTTGACAATGCAAAGATATACACGCTGAGACTATCTGATGCTCTCTTCGCGGAAGGATCCAACATCTATCTCAAGGATCTCAATTACAACCGCATAGTCGTTCGCTGGAACTCAATAAAGGATCATCTTCCTTACAACGGCTCAGTGTACCTGACCTTGACCAGGAACTTCAGGAACCTGGAGCAGTTCGAGGATCAGGACGATTGCTATTATCAGTATCGGAAGGAAAAGCAATCACGAGCGACGAAAGTGGTCCCAAAGCTTCTGGATCGTCTGGCCTGGGTCTCCTGCGGCTATGGCGTTCGTCCCTCTCATACCATTCTCCTGAGCGTCTCCATCATCGTCCTTTTTACGGGCATCTTCTGGGCAGGGAGTGCTCTGGGGCCGGATGGATCGATCGGACAGGGGCAGCTCCATATCGCCGGCACCTCGGAAAAGGATTCATCGCTAAAGGACTCCTTTTATTTCAGCACCATGGAGTTCCTGGGCCGGACCCCGCAGAACCTGAGCATATCCGGAGCCTACGAATATCTGACGGTGATAGAGACCCTGCTGGGGTGGCTGCTGATGGCATTATTTCTGGTCACTCTGAGCAAGGTGATGCTCCGCTAGGGTCGGGGACGACTGCGGATTTATTTTCGCCGAAGGTTCCAGTTTCCGTCAAAGATTGATAGACAAACGGTTAAATTCAGGAATCGTTACCCTTTAGAGAGTCATGAGGAGAGATCCGATTTGGGTTACAGAGAGCTGAAAGAGACGGATTTGAGCGTTGATGAGAAGAAGGTCTTTGGGAGGATCATTGATATGTGGGCCGCGGAGGACCCAAAAGATTCCTACGCCCACAGCACCGAGGCCAAGCTCATAAAACACACCTCAAAAGATGGGCTTGCCCAGGAGGATGTCTTGAAGATTCTCCGGGACCTGGAATCGCGGGGATTGATCAGAAGGGTTGAGGAACGAGGGGAGATCCTCATCAAATACAAAGTAGAGGCTGCACGCATCGTCAAGGAGCTTCAGAAGACCTCTTATGTTTATGAAGCAAGAGATTTCAAGCCGCCTCATCATTGAATGAGGAAGGAATGAGCCTCCCGTAGATGTTAGGTAGCATCTAAAGTCCTCTTGCCCGAAATCATCAAGCTCGGGGACTAAGACTTTGATGCGTCCTGGTCCTCAGCCTTCGACCTTGCTTGTCTGAGACCATCAAGCTTGGATACAAAACTCTGGGCTGGCGCATCTGGTCTTTCCAGGCAGCGCCCTGATGAGAGCCTTTCCACATTTTCTGATCGTCCTTAAATCGTATCCAGCTTTGCAAACTCATCTGAACTATCCCGGCAGCGAGTAGCCGCCTCTCAGTCTCCGGAATAGTATCGTCGCTTCTTCGCAGCATGCTGTTGGGCGACTTGCAAATCCTGCTTAGCCTGTTCCATCACCATAAGGATGAAGTCGGTCTTTCCCCTGGTGTAGGCCACACGGTCCTTGGGGTATTCTGCGGCCAGATGCATCTTCAGCCTCTGGTATTCCCGAGCCGTTAGAGGGTGTTTCCTGAGAAAGTCCCTAAAAAGAAGACGATCCCAGTGCTCAAAATGCCGCTCCACCATGTGAATATTATGGGTCCTTCTGCCTGCCGAGTCTCTTTTGATGAACCAGGCATAGAAGGGCGATATGTCATCGCCCCAGGTCGGCCTCCAGAAGTACTCGTAACCCTGCGCCTCCAAAAGGGGGACAATACTCAGCTTAGCCTTCTCCAAACTTGTGACCTCCACCAGCATATCGATGATGGGCTTCGCAGCTAGGCCGGGAACGGCGGTGCTTCCAAAGTGCTCGATCCTGCCGACTAGGCCGTGGGGAAGGCAGGCCAGCAGATGCTCTTTCTCCTCCTGGAAGAACAAAGGCCAGTTGGGATCGTAAGAGACCAGAGCCACGTCCTCCTGAACCACCCTTCTAATTCGTTCTTCGAGAGTTTCCATCAAATTTTCTTCCTGGTGGATGGTAGGTGGCTGATATTTTAACACTTAACACCTTTCTTTCCCGATTTGACCGTTCATCTCTCCATGGCCGCTCTTCGCAGACCCTCCGGCATCTTTTCCAGGGCGTACCTCAGAGCCGTCCTGGGCATCTCGTCCCTCCGCTTCATGATGTAGTCGTAGACCTCCTCCTGGTGCTTCTTGCTAGCCTCCTTCAGCATCCAGCCAAAGCCCTTCTGCACCAGATCGTCCTTATCCTTCAGCAGGATATCTGAGATCTCCAGTACATCATTCAGGAACTTCCCCTTTCTGGCCGGAAGGATCAGCGTCACTGCAGAGGCACGCCGAAGCCAACGGTTATCAGACTTGGCCCAACTTTTTAGATTTTTTACGTACTCGGGGTAAAGCTCGATGAAGGAGCCCAGGGTGTGATTGCATAGGGTATCGCATTTCGCCCAGTTGTCGACGTACTCCTGGCCCCATCTTTCGAATATCTGGAAGTCAGCGGGCTCATATCCTTTACGCAGGGAATAGGTCCACTCGAAGGCGACGGCGGCCTCCTCGCCATAGTTCGACTGTAGGAGCTTTTCGCACAAAGAGAAGATCTCTTTCTTATCTTTGCTTTTTATTTCCTTGAAATATTTCTCGGCAATTTTTCTGACAACCGCGCTCTTCACACCGTAAAATTTCACTTCTTCTTTGAAGAAGCGCTTTCCGCCAACTCTCGTCTTCTCGTCTGCGCTCTGCACCAGCTCCTCTTTTATGGCCGCCACGACGTCTGTTTCGTCCATCGCTACCCCGCTAAACTATCTGAGATTCTCGCGTCTCAATTAATGCAATCGATATTGATTTCCGGGATCGACCGAGGTTTGTATCCTATCGGTGATTATCTTTTCGCCGGTCAGTCGATCATAATCGCTTCAAGCCGACAGAGGAGACATCTTAAGTAGGACCTCTATGAAATTCGGCCCAAGAGATGTTATTTCGATCAAGGAGATGAGGCCACATACATGGATCAGTTTATTCTCACGCCAGCCGCCGGAAAGCGCCTGATCGGAAGGGCTCTGGCTGATCATCCGACCATCCGCATTGCCCTTCATTCCGGCACTGTCGCCATCATCGCCGGAACCACCAACGGCTACGTTGCCGAGGAGATCTTGAAGAGCATCGGCCAGGGAAACGGCTTCTCTCGCAAGCGTTTCTTTCGAGGCATCGTCCTCCCGCCCTGGCGGCAAACAACCGAGACAGGACGCCTGCCGGATGAGAGCGAGTTTCCCGGGGACGTAATAATAGTAAATGGAATCTGGCAAAAGAAAAAGACCATCTTCGATGTCATTGATGAACTGAAGGAGGGCGATGTCATCCTGAAAGGCGCCAACGCCCTGGACCTGCAGCGTCGCCAAGCTGCTGTTCTCATCGGCCATCCACAAGGTGGGACCACTCTCGCAGCGATGCAGGCGGCCGTGGGCCGCAGGGTTCGGCTAATCCTTCCTGTGGGCCTGGAGAAACGCGTGCCAGGTGATCTGATGGACTTGGCACGGCGGCTGAATGAGCCAGGAGCGAGCGGCCCGCGCCTCCTGCCCGTTCCTGGGGAAGTCTTCACAGAGATCGAGGCCATCTCGACTCTCACGGGCGCGCAGGCGGAGCTGGTGGCCGCAGGCGGTGTTAATGGTGCAGAAGGGAGCGTGCGGCTGGCAATTTGGGGAAGTGAAGAGCAGATGGCAGTTACCGAAGAGCTGATGAGGGCGATATCTTCAGAAGCCAAGTTTATGAGTGTAGCCTAGCAAAAGCTCCCGGTCCTCGAATCCCTGTATGACCTACTAAACAAAAACAATCCATGACCCCACAGGTGAGCCCATTACCATGGCCTAGAAAGCGTCAGACCATCCTCTGCATCCACACCACATCAAAGTCCTGCCCCCACTTCCTCCCGATTCCAACAAAGCGTCCACACTCCTGGAATCCGTTCTTCTTGTGGAAGGCCAGGCTTGCCGAATTTAGGGACGAAATGCTCGCCAAAATGGATTTTATCCCCTTTTCCCTGGCACCGACCAAGAGACGGTCCAACATCTTCTTGCCGATTCCCTTGCCGGTATGCTCCGGAGCGAGGAAGCAGGTGACCTCCGCTACCCCGGAGAAGGCCAAAATGGGGTTGTGAGGGCGCAGAAGACTGAAGCCCAGCACTTCTTCTTTGCCATCTTGGGCGCTATCTTTGGCTACCAGGAAGGGATATCCTTCAGCCATTTCCAGGAACAGATCAAAGAACTCGTAAGGAACCTTGCTCTCGGGATAAGCGGCGAAGCTGTTCTTTACGTAATGGTTGAAGATGTCGATGATGGCTTTTCCGTCCTCGGTCGAGACCGGCTCAATCACAAAGTCCAATTTTCAACCCTCCTGTTTTGCCCTCCGATATGTCCCGGAAAGCCTATGAAACTAATCCGAAGTCCGTACATCAATTTATATAATCCTGTTCCATTTTTCATTCGAACTTTAGACGGTTAGCCGACTTATGCATGCCCCAGTCAGAATGTCAAAAATAAAGGAGATCGGATATGGCAGAACAAAAGTTCAGAACGGATATGTTCTCGGAAGCTCTGGGCGAAGGGGTGGACTTCGCCTTCAAGAAGCTAGTTTCCGAGATTATGAAGGACGGAGCACTTTCTGCAAAAGACAAAGCCCTTATCGCCCTGGCGTGCGCTGTGGCAGTAAAATGCGATCACTGCGTAAAACGCCACCAAGGGACAGCCTTGAAAGCGGGCGCCAGCAAGGCGGAGATGCTGGAGGCGGCGGCCGTGGCCGGGCTGGTGCGTATGGGCTCCGGGTTCAATACTGCCTCAATCCTGCTTGACGATTACGAAGAGTAACATGACGAGAAATGGATGGTGAAAGAGGTAGTAATAAATGACCGACAGCATAAGATGCCAGAACTGCGGCAAAGAGATCCCCGAGGATGAGGTCTTTGCCACAGAAGGAAAGACCCTTTGCGAGGACTGTTACATTGATGTAGGCCACAGGATCAGGGTCTGCGATCCCTGGGGAGAGAGGTCGAAGAGGATCTTCCGGGATAGCCATGGTCTGGAAGGAACGGATGGGCTGACGGATCTCCAAAAGGAGATCTACGAATACATCCAGACCAAAGGCAAAGCTACAAGGATGGAGCTCATAGAGAAGTTTAAGCTGCCGCCCACGGAGCTGGAAAATCAATTTGCTATCCTCAGACATTGTCAGCTCTTGAAGGGCAAGAAGGAAGGAGATACCGTGTACATTGTGCCCTGGTAGCAATAGCCAAGCCCCGAGACGGAGGTCTCACTAAGCAGGCCTGGTCAAACGCCTTTTGGTGCTGCCTGGAAGGATAGGTCCAGAAGAATAGGAGGAAGCATGATTATCGTTCGAAAGGAAAGGCCTAACGACATAGCTGCGATCCGGAAAATCAACGAAAGCCTTCGGCCAGCTCGTTGAGGCATATATCGTGGACAGGCTGCAAGAAAACTGCTCTGACCTTCTTTCATTGGTAGCTTTCCAGGAAGGACAGCTCGTTCGGTCACATCCTCTTTTCACCGGCCCGGATCGGAGGAGAAGGGAAGGTGGTGGTGGCGTGGGGCTGGCACCAATGGCGGTGCTGCCGCACGGCAGCGCCAGGGGATCGGCTCGATGCTGATTCGGGAAGGGATAAGCATGCTAAAAGACAAAGGCTGTCCATTCCTAATTGTGCTCGGGCATCCGGAGTTCTATCCGTGCTTTGGCTTCGTGAGGGCCTCGGCTTACGGAGTCCGCAGCCAGTAGGAAGGGGTTCCTGACGAGGCCTTCATGATACTGATGCTGAAGCGGGAGGTTATAGTGGGTACTTCAGTCACGGCCAGACATCGAGGCGAGTCCGATGAAGCTAATAAAGATAGAGCTCCTGGCCTCATGCCTCTCGGAAGCGCTACTAAGAGATCCGGAAGAATCTCGATCCTCTGAGAAGAATACCAAAGAGCGTCATGAACGATCAACCGCGCTACGATCCCCGAACTCCGGGAGGCTCCCATTCCAATCTTCCTGACATTCAACCTTCTAAATCTGTAAACAAAATCATAAGGTGCCTGAAGAAACGATAATTGAATGATTAGTCAGTGGCATGGATTCTCTGCTCAAATCTCTCAGTTTGCCTTGCGCGAAAAGATAAATAGTTTGTAATCTAATATTATCAGTTATTTCAGAGGTGATGAAGTTTGGCTGATAAAAAATTTTATGTATTACCTGACCTGCCTTACGCCTACAACGCCTTAGAGCCCTATATCTCCGAGGCCCAGCTCAGGCTGCATCATGACAAGCACCACGCTGCCTACGTAAACGGCGCCAATGCCCTCCTGGAAAGGCTGGATAAGGCTCGGCAGGCCGGTACGGATGTGGACATGAAGGCCACCCTGAAGGAGCTCTCCTTCAACGTGGGAGGCCACACATTGCATACGCTATTCTGGACCAATATGGCTCCTGCGGCGAAGACCACCAAAGAACCCAAGAGCGCTCTTGCCGAAGCTTTGAAGAACGAGTTCGGAAGCTTCGAGAGGTTCAAGAAGGAGTTCTCTGCCGCTGCAGTTGGCACCGAGGGCTCTGGTTGGGCAGCGCTGGCGTTCTGCGGCAAAACTCATAGGCCTGTGTTGATGCAGATCGAGAAGCATAATGTGAACGTCGCCCCCAATGAAAGGCTCCTCATGGTACTGGACGTCTGGGAGCACGCCTACTACCTGGACTACAAAAATGAGAGAACTAAATTCGTAGAGGCCTTCTGGAACATCGTGAACTGGGATGAGGTGAACAAGAGGCTTGAGGCGATATCAGCGACGCTCAAATAGCTGAAGAGCATCTTCAAGCCTGTTATTTTTTATTTTATTATAATCACGAAAATTGGTCGTGTCTCAATTTAACTGACAGGAATCCTGAAACACAGCAATTCATATAG